>CAYVAK010000008.1:9142-29915 GCA_964448425.1 uncultured Sangeribacter sp. | reverse complement strand
AGTTCTATTTGTTCTTTTCTACAAACCTAACATAAAAAATTTATTTGAGCATTCCAAAAGGGAAAAAACTAATCAAGTTGTGGACGAGCCACTTTATCTAATACATCTATGTGGTAGCGAATAAATCGCTGCTCTTGCACTATGTTGATTAGAGGCTAAGTAAACGTCAAGACTTTTACTTTCTTTTCTCTGCTGCAAATTTATATGCGAATCTGCATGTTGTAAAGGGTTGTGAAAAAAATATAGGGTAGATATAAATTCTACCCTATATTAATTATCTGATTTCCAGAGATTGGTAATTTTTGCTATATAAGTAAAAATCTAAATACTTATATCAATTTGCGGAGCAAATTTTCATTACATCTACCTCAAAAGTGTCGCGGTTTTTGGCCTTGTTTCGCATCTTGTTGCGATAGGTGTAGACGGTAGATACCGAGTAGTTGAGCACCTTTGAAATCTTAACGCTTTCATCCACACCGAGTCTCACCAGGGCATAGATGCGCAGCTCGGCGTTTAGTCCGGCATCTTTCTTGACCTCCATGTGGCAGTCGTCGCGCAGCAGGCGATTGATTTCAAACACGAAGTCGGGGTATAGGTCGAGGAATGCTTTGTCGAAAATTTCGTAGAAATCGTCGGCGTGTTCCTCGGCAAACTTGCCTGATTTCACCATTTTAAGTAGCTCGTCGGCTTGTCCGGAAGCGAGTTTGCGGGCTATGAGGCGGTTGATGGAGTTGAGTTTGGAGGAGTAGTTGGAGCATAGGCCTATGAAGTGGCCTATGTAGGCTTCTTGGGTTTTGGAAAGAATGCGGAGTCGGTTGCGCGCATCGGCCAATTTTTTTGCTCTATAAATGATGTTGAAGAGCAGAATCACGGCTATGATAAATAGGGTGACGGCTATGATGAGGAATATGCTCATCAGGTCGCGCGACTTGTTGATTTTGGCACCGTAGGCGTCGGCAATCAGCGGCAGGTAGTTGGAGAAGCTCACGGTGCGCATACGTGCGTTGCCGCTTTTGGCGCTTTGCAGTGAGGTGTTGATATATTCGTAGGCGTGGTCGGTGTCGCCGTTTCGGTAGAGCCATACGGCGAGGGTAGGGAGGGCTACCGCTTCTTTCACGCTGCATTTTATGTCGCTGATTGAAGCTCGGGCGAGGTTGCGCACATAGTTGTCGGGGTCGTCGAGGTTGCGATACACTTCGGCGAGTTGGAAAGCGGTTCGACCGTAAAGGTTGGAGGAGTCGGGGATTGTCTTTATGAGGTTTTCCAGGCGCGGCTTGGCTTCGGTGTATCGGCCGGCTCTCACCAGGCGCTCATATCGCAGCTCCATTTGCATGGGGTCGCGACTGTCGAGGAGGTTGATAAGGGTGGAGTCGTATCGCTCGAACTTGGCACGGAGGTCGGGCACGAGGCCTTCTTGGCCTTCCAGGTAGCTGAGCATATAGCTGTAGAGCTGGCGTCCGGCCTTGGCTCTGTCGATGGTCATGTCGCGCGATAGGGTGATGGTGTCCAGGCATTCGAGTTCTCTCTCGGCGGTGTTGAAGATTCCGGCGGCAGCCATGGCGTGGATGCGGTCAATTTGGCTAAGGTAAATAAGGGAGTCGTCTTTGAGAGCTTGAGCATCCAGTAGGGCTTTGTTGTAGTAGTACACAGCGGAGTCGGATGAGAAGAGGGTGAGCATATCGCCGAGGCGGGTGTATATTTCGCGGCGGCGAGGTGAGGGCTTGTCGTCAAGACTGTTGAGGATTTTTTTCACCGAGTCGATTGAGGCGCTTTTGCGGGCATCGTAGATAGCGGCGTTTTCGAGCTCACTGTCGAGGGCTCGAAGTTCGTTGATTTGATGATAGTTAGAAGAGCTTGAGGAGCTCTTGCAACCGGGTGTGAGAAAAAGTAAGCACCATGTCCCGATGATTGCGGCGGTTGAAAGCAAAGATTTCATGGTTCGGATAGGTGTGGATTCAATAAAAGTCTGAAAGGTTATTAGGTAAATTATTTGTAATCAAGGCATTTAGATGTTGCCGTGATTGCTTTTTGAAAGCTATGCGACGCAAAATTAATAATAATCATTTGATTTGCAAAATGAGCAAATGAAAATATGGTTGGCTGTTTCAAAATTTTGCACTAATTTTGTAGATATAAAGGGGCAAGAGCGTGTGTTGAGCCCCGTAGAGATGAAGAATACAAGGACCGGAATCAGATGTCGAAAGAATCAGAATATAATATATTTAGGCTAAGCAATGGCTTGCGGTGTGTATTTATGCACGGTGAGCGAGTGGGCTATTGCGGAGTGGTGGTTAATGCCGGCAGCCGCGAAGACGGCTCGCATCCCGGCATTGCCCACTTTGTGGAGCACACGCTCTTTAAGGGCACACTTCGCCGCACCAGCAGTAGTATCAGTAATTTGATGGAAAGCTTGGGCGGAGAACTCAATGCTTACACCTCCAAGGAGGAGACTGTGGTCTACACCGTGTTTCCGGCCGGCTATTCGGCCAAGGCCATCGACCTGCTCTCCGACATTGTGATTAATTCGCAATTTCCTGAGGCAGAGCTCGCTAAGGAGCGTTCGGTGATTCTAGAAGAGATTAACTCCTATCTTGACAGCCCCTCCGATGCCATATTCGACGATTTTGAAGACCTTCTGTATGCTGATACGGCCCTGGGCCACAATATATTAGGTGCGGTTGAGAGCCTCGATGAGATTAGAGGCGAGCACTGTCGGGAGTTTCTCGACAGCTATTACACCCCCGACAATATGGTGGTCTATTGCATAGACTCTTGCAGTGCCTCTCAGGCGCAGCGGCGCTTGGAGAAGGCGTTTGGCAAGATGCATTATGCCTCGAAGGTGGCGCGCAAGAGGGTGGTGGAGGCTACCCCGCAATTCTCTGTGGTTAAGAAGATTGACAGCCATCAGTCGCACACTCTCGATGGTGTGCGTTTGCCGGGCCGCTCCTCCGAGAATCGCCATGCCTTCTTTCTGCTCAACAATTACTTGGGTGGCCCGTCGATGAACTCCTGTCTGAACCGTGAGCTTAGAGACAAGCGAGGCTACGTATATTCAGTAGACAGCTTTGTGGGCATGATGAGCGATGTCGGCCAGTTTGCCGTCTACTTTGCTTGCGATTCAGAGCGCATACGGGCGTGTCGCAGAATCCTGCGTCGCGAGCTCACCCGCCTTGCCGAATCGCCGATGAAACCGGTAAGTTTTGCAAAAATCAAGCGCCAATATCTGGGTCAGCTCAAGGTGTCGGCCGACCGCCGCGACCATCAGGCTGTGGCCATGGGCAAGAGCCTGCTCTACTACGGCGAGGTGCACGACATAGACTACGCCTCCACCCGCATAGAGGAGGTCACCGCCGAGAAGATGCAGCAGGCTGCGCAATACATTTTAAATGCAGGAATCTCGGGCATTTCAATGATTTAAACGTGAGTGTAACCTGCCGGCTGCACCGACTATGTGCTCACCTATCGGGTTGAGACTCTGTGTGAAATATAAATGGCTGTAAGCCGGCAACTTATATATGATATGAAAATCGGTAAACTTGAATTTGGATCGCGACCGGTGATGTTGGCACCCATGGAGGATGTCACCGATCCCTCATTCCGCCTGATATGTCGGGAGCAGGGCGCGGCAATGGTCTACACCGAATTTGTCTCTGCCGAGGCATTGATACGTAATGTGAATTCCACCACCCGCAAGCTTCACATCAATGAGGCTGAGCGGCCTGTAGCTATTCAGATATATGGTCGTGAGACGGATGCGATGGTGGAGGCAGCCAAGATAGTGCAAGACGCGGGTTCTGACATTCTGGACATAAATTTCGGCTGTCCGGTGAAGAAGGTTGCCTCAAAAGGTGCCGGCTCAGGTATGCTTCGCGACATACCTAAGTTGCTGGATATCACAGAGAAGGTGGTCAACGCTGTTGATATCCCCGTGACAGTCAAGACTCGACTGGGCTGGGACGCAAATAGCAAGATAATACCGCAGCTTGCTTTGCAGCTGCAAGGCTGTGGCATACAGGCGCTTACGGTGCATGGTCGCACCCGCGCACAGATGTACACCGGCGAGGCCGATTGGAGCCTCATAGCCGAGATAGCTGCTAACCCCGAGTTCCGGTTGCCTCTCATAGGCAATGGCGATGTCACCTCCCCTGAAATCTGTGTGCAGCGCTTTGAGCAGACCGCGGTGGATGCCATCATGATAGGCCGCGCTGCCATAGGCGCGCCATGGATATTCCGCGAGGTGCGTCAGTATCTCGACACCGGTGTATTTACGCCGCTCTCGCAGGCGGAGAAGATGCAGATACTCCGCCGCCAGATTCGCGAGAGTGTGGAGCGCATCGACGAATATAGAGGCATATTGCACATACGTCGTCACCTGGCTGCCACTCCGCTCTTCAAAGGTATCCCCGATTTCCGGCAGATGCGCATCAGTATGTTGCGCGCCGACACAGTCAGCTCGCTAACGGAAATCCTCGATGAAATCGAGGAAAAATACCTCCCAATGGTGGCTCCTTCATCTGAACAACCATCCGGACAACTCTCTGAACAATCCCCATGTTAACACACACAAATTAGAATATAGAATGCGCAATAGAATGAAGAAAATATTTATGGTGGCTTTGGCCGCAGTGGCTGTATGCCTGTCGGCTAAAGCAGAGGTCAACAAATACACCCTCAGTGTGGGTGAGTTTACTAAGCTCAAGGTATACGACAATATAGATCTGACCTATAAGTGTCTGCCCGACTCGGCCGGTCTGGTGAGCTTTGTGGCCGACGATCGCTTTGCCGAGGCGTTTCTGTTTACTTGCAAAAACGGCACCCTCAAAGTGCAGGCCCACACCGAATTCAATGTGATACGCGATGAGCTTCCTGCCGTCACCGTCTACAGCAGCTTCCTGAGCACAGTGGAAAATAATTCCGAAGGCGATGTTGAGGTGCTGAATGTAGCACCCTGTCCCGACTTCCAAGTGAAGCAGGTGGGCAACGGCACAATCCGAGCCTTTAATCTTGAGGCCACCAATGTAAAGGCCAAGATTGCTACCGGCAAGGGCTTGATAACCATCTCCGGCACCGCCACTCAGGCTGACTATGATATGCTGGGCACCGGTGTGATTCAGGCCGATGAATTGGAGACAAATGTGGTGAAGTGCAAAGTGTTTGGCACCGGCTCCATAGCTTGCTATCCCATCTCCGAACTTAATGTTAAGGGCTTGGCCTCTACCACCATCTATTATAAAGGCTCACCCGCTACAATCAAGAAGACCGGATTTGCCAAAATAGAGAAAATGCCTTAAGCTCGTTTGCTTATCCGGGGCAAAAATGCCCGTTTCATCGATTTTATCTACCACCCAAAAAGACTCTCTCTGAGTTTACCATATGGCTGATTCCGAATCGCAAAGTCAGGGGTTGAAATTGCGCACGGCGCGCACCCTGAAGTGGAATACGATAGACCGCCTATCGTCACAGTTGCTCTATGCCCTCACCGGCATAGTGCTGGCTAATGTGTTGCCGCGCGAAGATTTTGGCTTGGTGGGCGCTATCCTTGTGTTTCAAGCCTTTGCAATTCTTTTTGTGGATAGCGGATTCGGCGCTGCACTGTTACAGAAAAAGTGTCCCGACAATCGCGACTACTCCACGGTGTTCTGGTTCAACTTTGCTGTCAGCATCATAGTCTATGTCATATTATGGTTTGCGGCTCCCGGCATAGCCGACATATTTCAGCATGACGCCCGGCTCATTCCTCTGAGCCGTGTGATGTTTCTGAGCTTCATACTCAACGGCCTTGCTATAGTGCAGACCAACAGGCTCATGAAGAGCATGAATGTCAAACCGATAGCCCTTTCCAATGTGGTGGGCCTGGTGGTGTCAGGTGCCGCAGGCATCTGGATGGCTGTAAGTGGCCGGGGAGTGTGGTCGTTGGTGTGGCAAACCATCATCCTGGCAGTGATAAAGACCGGGTGGCTCTGGTGCTCGGAACGCTGGGTGCCGATGCTTTGCTTCTCGCTCAAGTCGCTCAAAGAGATTTACCGAGTGGGTGTGGGAGTGTTTACCTCTTCATTTCTCAACACCCTTTTCCTAAACATATATTCATTTGTGATTGGAGCCTACTACACCCTTGCTGCTCTCGGCGACTATACACAGGCCGACAAGTGGAGCAAAATGGGTAGTGCCTCAATTTCGCAGATACTCACCGCATCGTTCATTCCGGTGCTCTCCCGGTATCAAGACGACCCCGACAAATACAAGCAGTTGATTGCAAAAATCAACGGTTTCACCGCGTTTTTGCTCTTCCCGGTGATGTGCGGACTCACCGTGATGGCCGAGCCTCTGTTTCACATACTCTTTGGCACTAAGTGGGACACCGCTATTCCGCTCTTCCAAATACTCTTGATACGCGGCATATTCGTGGTGCTCACCTCGGCCTACAACAATTATATACTTGCTCTGGGCCATGCCAAAAGCCTTGTGATGGTTGAGGTGGTGAAAGACCTTGCCATAGCCCTGGCGATTGCAGCCACGCTCTTTCGCCACTCAGTAGTGGCTCTGGTGTGGGGCCAATTGGTGGCCGGGCTGGCTACCTACTTCTTTGTGTTGTGGCTCACTTCGCGCAACACCGGCTACAAAAAGCGCCGTTTCATCGGCGATATGGCCCCCTATCTGTTGCTCACCGCTCTCTCGGTGGCAGTGATGTGGGGTGTGCTTCATCTGCTCGTCGGCTTCAACCCTTGCCTCATAATTCTCCTGCAGGCACTGGCCGGAGGAGCTATCTACGTGGCCGTACTGGCGTTTGCGCGCGACAGGATGCTCGCCGACAGCGTGGCCTATCTGTTTGGTCGTTTTCGCCGGAAAATGCCCGTTTCATCGAACTAATAAATTAACCTAATATATAGAGATGTCAAAGACTGAAGAATCAAAACAATCATTTGCAAAGGTGCTTTACTGGGTGCTCCTGGTGGCGGCTCTGTTCCCCTACGAGCTGTTCACCGCCTCGCATAAGGCGATTATCACCCCTCCCTGTGCACTGTTTGCCGGCTTAGTGTTTGCATTGGTGTTTGGTACACCGGTGCCTAAATTCAACAAGAAACTTTCAAAATATCTGCTTCAAGCCTCCGTTGTAGGCCTTGGCTTCGGCATGAACATCAATGAGTCGCTCAAGTCGGGCTCGGAGGGCATGCTTTTCACCATAGTGTCGGTGGCCGGTGTCATGGTGATAGGTGTGATATTGGGCAAACTGCTCTCCATCAACCGCAAGACCTCCTATCTGGTGAGCTCCGGCACAGCCATATGTGGCGGTAGCGCCATAGCGGCAGTGGGCGGCGTGATTAAGGCCAACGAGAATGAGATGGCTGTGTCGCTGGGTGTGATATTCATCCTCAACGCCATTGCCCTCTTCATATTCCCGCCGTTGGGCCACTATTTCGGACTCGACGACACACAATTCGGCACCTGGGCCGCCATAGCCATCCACGACACCTCGTCGGTGGTAGGTGCCGGCGATGCCTTCAGCCCCGAGGCTTGCAAGACCGCCACACTCATAAAGTGCACCCGTGCGCTCTGGATTATACCTCTGGCCTTCTTCACCATGTGGTATTTCCGCAAGGATAATGCTCAGAGTGCCGGTGGCAAGAAGAAAGTGAGCATACCATGGTTTATATTCCTCTTTGTGGTGGCCATGTTTATCAACACCTGGGCGCCGCAGAGCTGCCACCCGGCCTTCTCCATCATAGAGCAATGCGCCAAGAAAGCGTTGGTGGTAGTGCTCTTTGCCATCGGCGCCGGCCTCTCGGTCAAGGTGGTGCGTCAGGTAGGTGTGAAGCCACTTGTGCAAGCCATATTGCTCTGGGTAGTGATAGGCGTGAGCAGCCTCCTTGTAGTGAAATTTTGCTAAACCCACTATAATTTTTTACCAATGAAAAGAAACAAACTGAAAGCGCTTCTGCTTGCGTTGGCCACAGCTGCCACAGCCACAGCTGCGGAGCCCGTGTTGGGCCATGAATTTACCCGTAATGCCCATGTAGATTGGGCTCCGGGTGCAGTGATTTATGAAGTGAACTTGCGCCAAGGCACCCCGGGACGCACCCTGAAGTCGATGGAGGCCGAGCTGCCTCGCCTCAAAGAGCTCGGTGTGGACATACTCTGGCTTATGCCTATCCACCCCATCAGCGAGCTTAACCGCAAAGGCACTCTTGGCAGCTACTATGCAGTGGCCGACTATAAGGCTGTGAACCCCGAGTTTGGTAGCTTCGCCGACCTTTGCGACTTTGTGAAGAGCGCTCACTCCCTGGGCATGAAAGTGATTATTGATGAGGTGTGCAATCACTCCGGATGCGACAACGCCTGGGTGACCACCAACCCCGAATTTTATGCCAAAGACTCCGACGGCAAGATGTTTGGCCCCTTCGACTGGACCGACACTTATAAATTTGACTACTCCAACCCTGATATGCGCGCAGCCATGATTGACGCGTTGAAATTCTGGGTGCGTGAGGCCGATATCGACGGTTTCCGTTGCGATGTGGCCGGCGAAGTGCCCACCGATTTCTGGGATCGTGCTCGCCAAGAGCTCCTCTCGGTTAAGCCGGTGTTTATGCTCGCCGAGGCCTCAAAGCCCGAGCTCACAGTGGCCGCCTTCGACGCCGACTACAACTGGCCCATGAAGGACCTCTTCAATGCCATCGCTGCCACAAAGGGCGAAAACAAATATGCAGTGGAGCATAAGCAGAACCTGCGCACAGCCACCGCTTGCAGCATCGACACCCTTCTGCAAGCCCAAAACGAGCAATATCCGCGCGACACCTATCGCATGAACATGGTCACCAACCACGACCTCAATTCCTGGGAAGGCACCGAGATGGAGCGCTACGGCAAGGCTCTGGAGCCGCTGGCAGTGCTCTCCTACACTCTGCCCGGCATGCCGATGATGTACACCGGCCAGGAGGTGGGCTACAACCACGCCTTCGAGTTCTTTGAACACGATGCAGCCCCCGACTACACCCCCAATGCCTACACCACCTTCTACAAGAAGCTCAACGAGCTCAAACACGCTCAAAAAGCTCTGAATGCAGGTGTCACCGGCGGTGATATGATAAGATTTGTGACCACCAACCCCGACATCTACGCCTTCACACGCGTCACCCCCGACAGCGAGGTGCTCGTAGTGGCCAACCTCTCGGGCAAGAAAGCCAAATTCCAGCTCGACGGCTACGCATTCTGCGCCACCAACGGCTACGCTGCCGACATGGCATTCCCCGATTTGAAGGCGTTTACCAACTGGTTTACCGGCGGTGAGGCCACCATTCCCTCCACACTCTCACCCTGGCAATACCTAGTGTTTGTGCGCAAATAATAGGTGATTACACATAAAATTTTCGGGAGGCCGTGCTCATAGATTGAGTGCGGCCTCTTTGTCGCTCAAAAAAATCCGGGCTCATTGCTTGGGCGTAACTATTTTAATTGCTAATTTTGCACACTGTTATGTGCCGTAGCCATGGCACGCCGTATAGATTAATATTTATAACCCTTATCTATGAAATTTAGATACTTGATTAGCGCGCTCCTCCTCAGTGGCAGCTTCTCACTGATGGCCGATGCGCCTTCCGGCTATTACGACTCTTGCGATGGCAAGACTCAGCGAGCCCTTAAATCGCAGCTCTACTCCATAGTAAAAAGCCACACAGCCATACCTTATGGCACCGGTTCCGGCTCCACATGGACCGCTTTCCGCTCCACCGATGTCGACGAATCAGACAATACCTGGTATGACATCTACACCACCAATCGTGTGGCAGTGTCGGGCAGCACCGGCGCGGCCTCCGGCATGAACATTGAGCACACCTTCCCCAAATCCTGGTGGGGCGGTGCCAACAACGATGCCTACAAGGATATAGGCCATCTGATGCCTTGCAATTCTGTGGCTAACTCTACCCGCGGCAACTACCCTTATGCCGAGGTGGGCAGCGCTCGCACCATATCAAGCAAATGCGATAACCCCAACTTCAAATACGGCACCCCGGTGTCGGGCCAAGGTGGCGGCGCAAGCCTTGTGTTTGAGCCTGCCGACGAATACAAGGGCGACCTGGCTCGTAACTATTTCTATATGGTGACCTGCTATCAAAACCTCTCTTGGAGCACCGACGGCCTTCACACAGCCGCTCAGGGCGACTATCCTACACTACAGTCGTGGGCCATTGAACTGCTCCTCAAGTGGCACCGTCAAGACCCCGTGAGCGAGAAGGAACTCAAGCGCAACGACGGCCTCTACAAGGTGCAGAAAAACAGAAACCCCTTTATTGACCATCCAGAATTTGCCGAGCATATCTGGGGTAACCTCCAGGATGAGGCTTGGCACGATGGTGAAGACCCCGTGACACCCCCTGTGACACCTACCGGCGACCCCGAACTCACATCTCCTATCAACGGCGACTACTACACCTTCGCTGATGTGCAGCTCTCCGAGTCGCTCACCCTCACAGTGCCTGTGCTGGGCACCAACTTCACCCACTCTCTCGCAGCCAAGATTGAGGGCACCGATGCTCGCTGCTTCTCAATAGTGGTAGGCAGCACGGCTCTGAGTGCGCTCACCATCTCTGCTTCCGACATCAACGATGCCGCCGGCTACTATCTGAAAGTGCGCTACACCCCCGACTCCTTCACCGCCGCCAACGAGCTTCATGCAGCCACCCTCACCTTCACCGGCCAGGACCTTGAGACCCCCGTGGTGGTGAATCTGCAAGGCACCTGCTTTGAGCAAGTGACCCTCACTCCGGTTGTGGCTCTGGAGCCTGAAGATGTCACTGACAACAGCTACACCATACGCTGGACTCCCTCTGTCGACACCGTAGACACCTACACCATATACCGCTGCATACACGCTCTTGATGAGTCGGACGAGGACGAAGAGATAGAATATGATGTCGACGCCACTCAGACCTCTTTCCAAATCACTGACCGCGACCCCGCCTCCACCGAGACCTACTATATCACAGCCTCATTTGAGGGCGTAGAGAGCGCTCCCTCCAACACCATCACAGTGGCTGCCTCTACCGGCATAGGCAGCGTATATGAGAGCGAGGCAGCGGCCGCCTACTTCACCGTAGATGGCATCGCACTCCCCGAAGCGCCCACCGCTCCCGGTCTCTACATCAAGCGCACCGCCAACACCGCCACTACCATAGTGGTGAGATAACCCACCTCCCGAACCTAGCAAATCACAACCCCTCTAAATACAAGCGAGGCGTGCCCGGCATATCAGGCACGCCTCGCGTGTTTATAGTGTGCGCCACTCAGCGCTCGGGGTTAGCTTAAAAGTCGTAGCCGAGGGTGAAAGTCCAGGCCTTGTGTTTGCCACCGTTTTGGTTTTTAAACACGTCGTTGCCACCGGCGTCGTAGTGCACATTGATGGAGTATTGGTCTTTGTATTTGATGCCGGTGCCCACTCTCAGGCCGCAGTCAAATTTGTTGCGGTTGTCGTAATATCCGTCGTGGTATTTGTAGTCGGTGAGCTGCGAGGCGGAGGCCTTGGCGGGGGCGGCTGAGAGGGTAGAGGTGGTGTAGCCGGTCACAATCTCGTAGGTGCCGTTGTCGCTGCCGTCAATGCCGAAGCCGAAGTAGGGACCTACCTCCACAATCCACTTGAAGTCCCAAGATAGATTCATCTTCAGGGAGAGCATGATGGGAATTTTGAGCAGGCTGTTGCGGGTGTGACCATATTCGTTGACACGTTCCTGTTGGCCGCCTGTCACATATGAATAGTTGTGGCTGCGAGTCTCGAAGAATATACCGGGTTGGAGTGAGATGAAGTTGCGGAAGTTGATGTCGACCACAGCGCCGACGTCGAAGCCGGTGCCCCAGCCGTCGAGGTTCACAATTTTATCGGTTGAGGGGGCTGTTTGGTTGGAGGTGTTGAGGCCCAGTCGGAGGCCGAAGCCGAGCAGTTGGTCGGGCTCATTGGTGTCGAAGAGTTGTTGAGCCTTGAGGGGCAAAGCGGCGAGCAGTGAAATCAGAAGCCCGGCAGTGGTAATCTTCAGTCTTTTGGTCATAAATATTGCATTTAAGGTTAAAAACAGGTCGTGGGTGAGGTGGAGGATATAAAAGATATCGGGGGAGCGGGGATGAACTGCCCCCCCGGTGTAAGAGTGTTTGCGGTTAGTCGCGGATAATGAGCATGGCGTCGCCGTAAGCGCCGAATTGGTATTTGAGGCGCACAGCTTCGTCGTAGGCGTGCATGAGCAGGTCGTAGCCACCGAAGGCACACACCATCATGAGCATAGTGCTGCAAGGGAGGTGGAAGTTGCTCACCATGTGGGTGCACACACTGAAGTCGTAGGGCGGGAAAATAAACTTATTTGTCCAACCTTTAGCCGGCATAATGTGGCCGTCCATACACACAGCGGTGGCAATAGCGCGGAGCACATCTGTGCCCACGGCACACACTTTGCTGTTGCGGTCTTTGGCAGCATTGACAATGTCTACCAGGTCGCCGCTCACTTCCATATCTTCGCTGTCCATGCGGT
Source organism: uncultured Sangeribacter sp. (assembly GCA_964448425.1). Taxonomy (GTDB): domain Bacteria; phylum Bacteroidota; class Bacteroidia; order Bacteroidales; family Muribaculaceae; genus Lepagella. The sequence continues at coordinate 17,406 of CAYVAK010000008.1, read as the reverse complement.
GTTTGGTGAGGTCTTCCACATCAATGTCGCGGAAGTTGCCACGGCCGCAGTGCAAGGTGATGAAAGCTTGCTCTACGCCGCGAATTTCGAGGCGTTTGAGGAGTTCGCGGCTGAAGTGAAGGCCGGCGGCGGGAGCCACCACAGCGCCCTCTCTTTCAGCGAAGATGCATTGGTAGCGGTCTTCATCGTCGGGCTCCACGGGGCGGGTGATGTATTCGGGGAGCGGGGTCTCGCCGAGGGCGTAGAGGGCCTCTTTAAATTCGTCGTGGTCGCCGTCGTAGAGGAAGCGCAGGGTGCGGCCGCGCGAGGTGGTGTTGTCGATTACTTCAGCCACCATAGCCTCGTCTTCGCCGAAGTAGAGCTTGTTGCCTATACGGATTTTGCGGGCGGGCTCCACGAGCACGTCCCAGAATTTGTTTTCGGCGTTGAGCTCGCGCAGCAGAAACACTTCAATGCGGGCGCCGTTGCGCTCTTTGATGCCGTAGAGGCGAGCGGGAAATACTTTTGTGTTGTTGAATATCATCACATCCCCATCGTCGAAATAGTTGAGGATGTCTTTAAATTGGAGGTGCTCAATTTCTCCCGTTTTAGAGTGAATCACCATGAGGCGACATTCGTCACGGTTTTTCGAGGGATGCTGCGCGATGAGCTCTTCGGGCAGCTTGAATTTAAATTGCGAAAGTTTCATCTACTTTTGTAATTTATCGGGGAGTGCGCTACTACCGGCGCCGGAGGAGGGGTGAGGTGGGGCGCTCCACGGGTTTTGCTAATATCTTTTTCTATATATACTTAACACTTTGGCTTAGGCGTTTGGTTGAGGCCAACCGTCGGGAAAAGTGAGAGGCTCGTTGTTGATTTTTTCGAGTGCTTGGTCGAGCGACAGCAGGTCGGCTTCTTTGAAGTCGCCCACTCGGGTGCGACGCAGAGCTGTGAGGTGGGCGCCGCAGCCCAGAGCTTGGCCAATGTCGCGAGCCAGGGCTCGGATGTAGGTGCCTTTGCTGCACACCACTCTCAGCTCCACATAGGGCAGCGAGCACGAAAGCAGTTCCAGCTCGGCTATTTCCAGAGGCTTGGCTTTAAGCTCCACCTCCTTGCCTTTGCGGGCAAATTTGTAGGCTCGTTTGCCATCCACTTTCACGGCTGAGAATATGGGTGGCACTTGCATGATTTTGCCGGTGAATTGGGGCAAAATCTCGATTATCTGTTCCCGGGAGATGTGTTCCCAGGGGAATTGTTGGTCTATTTCGGTTTCCAGGTCGTGGCTGGGGGTTGTGGCGCCGATGCGCAGGGTGGCGATGTATTCTTTCACCCCGGCTTGAAGCTCATCGATGCGCTTGGTGGCTTTGCCGGTGCACACTATCAGCACACCGGTGGCCAGGGGGTCGAGGGTGCCGGCGTGGCCCACTTTAAATTTCTTGACGCCGAGGCGGCGCTGAATGGCTCCGCGGATGCGTTTCACAGCATCGAACGATGTCCATTTCAGGGGCTTGTCGATGGCAAATATTTCTCCTGACACGAGGTCCATATGTATCTACAGATTAAGGGTGTTTGACATTATGCGAAAGCCAGGCAAAAGATTCCGATGGCCAGGCAGTAGATGGCAAACCATATCAGCTTGCCTTTCTTGACCAGGGCAATCATCCATTTGCAGGCTATGCAGCCCACTATAAATGCGGCCAGGAAGCCTATAATCATGGAACTGAGGTCAATGCCGCTGCCGGCAGAGGCTGCCTCGGAGGTGCCTTTAAGCATCTTTATCAGGTCGAGCATCGACTCGCCAAGTATGGGGAGTATCACCATGATAAAGGAGAAGTTGGCCACTTCGTTGCGCTTGTTGCCCAGCAGGATGCCGGTGGCTATGGTGGTGCCGCTGCGGCTCAGGCCGGGGAGCACGGCTATGGATTGCGCTATACCGATTACGAAGGCGTCTATCCAGCCTATGTTGCGACCGCTGTCGGCAGCGCGGAGTCGGCCCTTTGAGGCGAAGCTGCTGAAGTAGGCAAAGCTCAGCAAAATGGCTGTGACACACAGACATATGCCCACGAGAGTGAGGCCGCCATGCTCGGTGAGAGCTTCATATTGATGCTTGAAACACACACCTACGATGCCCACGGGGATGCAGCTTAGCAGCACCTTCCAGACGTAGATGGCGTCGTCGTTGCGTTTGAATGAGAAGAAACCGGCCACCAGGCGGCGGAACATGGGGAAGAGTATCACAATGGTGGAGAGCACGGTGGCTGCGTGCACCAGTATGTCGAATTGCAGTTCCTGGTCGTCGGTGAGACCTTTCACTTGGAGTATGTCGCGCATTATGGCCAAGTGGCCGCTGGAGCTCACGGGGAGGTATTCAGTGGCACCTTGCACAATGCCTAAGATTAAAGCTTGCAACCAATCCATATCGCGTTATTCTTTACCGGTGTTAGAGGCCTGGTTGCGCTTGGGAGTGTAAAGGATGGCAAAAGCCATGGCTACGAAGCCTATGAAGGCCATTCCCGGGCCGATGATTATTCTTCGGGCGCTGAAGATGTCGGTGTTGAACTCTGCGGGGTTGTTGTTGCTGCTGCCGGTCATCAGTAGGAATCCTACCACTATGAGAAGCAGTGAAATAGCCATGTAGATGAAGTTGCGTTTCACAAAAGGCTTTTCGGCATCTTTTGCATTCTGTGTGGGAGCCGAAGCAGGTGTGGTGACGTTGCTTACGGTGGTCTCAGGGGTTTGTTTATCAGTCATGTTTTTAATTGATTATCGCTATTGGTAGGGTGGGGCGCCCGTAGGTGTCGTCGGGCTATTTGTACAGGTCGTCGTAGTTTCTGCGCAGGTAGCGGGCGGTGGCGCAACGGGCTGCGATGCCGCATATCAGCACACCGGCAGCGTAGAGCGCTGCGATGATGAGGAGGATTCCGCTCCAGGGCAGGTAGGTGTAGAGAGCCGGGAATTCACTGTCGCACAGAAACGCTATGACTCCCAGTATGATAGCTGAAGCCACAGTGGCGGCTATCAGGCCGGAGAGGATATTGTTGGTTATAAATGGTCGGCGTATAAACCCGTTGGTGGCACCCACAAGCTGCATGGTGTGGATGGTGAATCGGCGCGAATAGATGGTGAGCAGCACCGTGTTGTTGATTAGCACAAAGGAGATGATAATCATTACTAAAGCGGTGATGCCCAGCACTATGAAGGCGTGGCCGAAGAAGTTGTCCATGCTTCTCACGGTGGTGGGGTCGGGGGTCACCACATCGTCCACTCCCGGGAGTGCTTTTATCTCTGTGGCCACAGCTTTGAGGTGCTGCGGGTCGCTGTATGCTTCTTTGATTCGGAAAGTGACTTCGGGGGCGAGGAAGTTGTAGCCGGCCACCGCCTCAAGGTCGTCGTTGGTCTGGGCGTTCCAGTCGGCCAGGGCGGCCTCTTTGGTCACCAGCTCCACATCCAGGGTGTAGGGCTTGCTCTTTAGGGCGTTGACCACCGGCATGGCGCCTTCGTTGGTCACACTGTCGGCCATCACCACGCTCACCTGTTGCTGCTGCCTCACCTCGCGGGCAGTGCTGCGAGCGGCCACGGTTAAGAGTCCTATCAAACCCACAAGGAGCAGCAGAAGCGTCACACTGATGATTGTGGTGACGTGCGCTGCCAGATATGATATCTTTACGTCTTTCTTTATCTTCTTCATTTTCAAGAATTTAAGCGCTGTTGGCGGCATCGGCGTTGCGCCGTCCGGCCACCGTGCATCCGGCTCCGACCGGGCTCCGGCGGCTAAGCGCTTTTGTTTCAATTTGCAAAGTTAATACATCAAGCACCCCCTTGTCAAGTATTTAGCCATTTTTTACACAAAATAAAAGTTGGCAAGGAGTCTTTTTAATTTGATTAAATTTTGTAATTTTGCAGTTGCTATGGGATATAAAATAGAAAAACTTGCCGACATACTTAAAGCAGAGGCACAGATAACCGCCCCTAATGCCGACATCCAACATATACTTACCGACTCACGAGCTCTCACCACCGCTCCGGCCTCATCATTGTTTTTTGCGCTAAAGACAAAAGCCAACGACGGCCATCGGTTTTTGCAACAACTTTATGAAGGAGGCGTGCGCAATTTTGTGGTGACCACCCTCCCCGGCTCACCCTCCGACTTTAAGGGCTGCAACTTCCTGCGGGTGGCCGACACCTTGCAGGCTCTTCAGCAGCTTGCGGCCTACCATAGGCTGCAATCCGGAGCCAATCTGATAGCCATCACCGGTTCCAGAGGCAAAACCACTCTGAAAGAATATCTGTTTCAAGCACTTGAGCAGACCACTTTGATAGTGCGGTCGCCCCGAAGCTTCAACTCTCAGATAGGTGTGCCGCTCTCCATCATGCGCATAGCTCCGCAGACACAGTGCGCCATAATAGAAGCCGGAATCTCGAAGAAAGGTGAGATGCAGCGGCTTGCCGACATCATCAAGCCGAGCATAGCCGTAATCACCAACATAGGCGACGAACACTCCGAAGGCTTCGCATCCATAGAGGAGAAAGCGGCCGAGAAGGCAATCTTGGCCATTGAGGCCTCCAGTGTGGTCTATAATGCCGACGATGCCGTAGTGGCCGGAGCTGTAGATCGCCTGCTCGCCATCGACCCCGATAAGCAACTGCTGGGCTGGTCGCGCACCAACCCGCAAGCCCCTATCTATATAAAGAGTGTCGAGGCCGACACCGAGGCTGTCGGCGCCACCCGTATAGTCTACACTTTCCTGGGGCGCGAGGAATCGGCCACCGTGCCTTTCGCCTTGCCCTGCGACATTGAAAACTGCATACACGCCATCGCCACCATGCTGCTCCTCGGAGTGGAGCCCGGAGCCATAGCCTGGCGTCTGCGCAATCTGCACCCCATCAGCACCCGCCTCAATGTGGCCGATGGTGTGAACAATTGCTCGCTCATCTACGATGCCTTCACCTCCGACCTCTCGTCGCTGGAGTCGGCACTCGACTTCCTGAAGCGTCGCGCCACCGATAAGACTCCGCAGCGCACTCTGATTCTGAGCGACCTCCACCACGAAGATGCCGACACCGACAGCCTCTACAGCTCCATAGCTTCGCTGGCCGCGGCTGCCCGGATAACTCGCTTCATAGGTGTGGGCAAGGCTCTGAGCGCTCACAAGGATGCCTTCCCCGAGGGCTCCCGCTTCTTCGCTTCAGTGGAGGAGCTGCTGCAAGCACTCTCCACCTCCGACTTCTCCGAGGAGATTATCCTGGTGAAGGGAGCTCCCGAATTCGGCTTCAGCGCCATTCGCGACTATCTGGAGGCCAAAACCCACGAAACTGTGCTCGAGGTTAACCTCGACTCTATAGTGGCCAACTTCAACTACTTCCGCTCCTTCCTGCCCGCATCCACCGGCCTGATAGCCATGGTGAAAGCTTCGGGCTACGGCGCCGGAAGCTACGAGATAGCCAAGACCCTCCAAGACCATGGCGCCGCCTATCTGGCTGTGGCTGTGCTCGACGAAGGCATAGACCTGCGCCAAGCCGGCATCACTATGCCTATCATGGTCATGAACCCCAAGGTGGTCAACTATAAAGCAATGTTTGCCTACCGACTGGAGCCCGAAATCTACTGCTTCGATATGCTCACCGACCTCATCAGGGAGGCTAAAAAGAATAATGTGACCGACTATCCGGTGCACATCAAGCTCGACACCGGTATGCACCGCATGGGCTTCAATGAGGAGGAGCTGCCAAAGCTCATGGAGATTCTCTCCGCATCGCCGCAAATCCGTGTGGCCACTACTTTCTCTCACCTCGCCACCGCCGATTGCCCCGACATGAACGACTTCACGGAGCTGCAACTCCAACGCTTTGAGAGCTACACCTCTTATATGCTTGGCCACTATCCTCACCCCATAAAGCGCCATATACTCAACAGCGCCGGCATTTTGCGCTTCCCGCAACACCACTACGACTTTGCGCGCCTCGGCATAGGCCTTTACGGTGTGAACACCCTCCCGCCCGAGATGGAGCGCCCGCTCGCCCCGGTCTCCACCCTGCGCACTGTGGTGATAGCTGTCAAGGAGCGCGCGGCAGGCGAGTCGGTGGGCTATGCCCGCAAAGGCAAAATCACCCGCCCCTCTACCATTGCCACCATCCCCATAGGCTACGCCGACGGCATGAACCGCCACTTCGGCAACGGCCGGAGCAAGGTCTATATCAACGGCCAATATGCACCCACAATCGGCAACATCTGCATGGATGCTTGCATGATAGATGTCACAGGCATCCCTTGCCGCCCCGGCGACATTGTGGAAATCTTCGGTCCACATGTGAGTGTGCAGACTCTGGCCGATATCCTCGACACGATACCCTACGAAATACTCACCTCCGTTTCGCCTCGTGTGAAGCGTGTCTACTATCGCGAATAACCTATTAATTCATACATCCCAAAGCAATGCCAACTCCTCCACCCCTACCTCGAAAAGAGGGCAGCACCCCCGCCGGCCCCACTCCGCCGCCGCTTAATAAGGAACAGTCTACGCTCACTCCGCCCCCTCTGCCGGTGAGAAACGCCCCCATGCCCGGTCATCAGGCCCCCTCCGGCCCGCAAGGCCCGCAAGGTCCCGGTGGTCCGCAAGAGCCCGGCGACGAGACTCCCAAGCCCTCGAAGGCAGGCCTATATGTGGTCGCTCTGCTGCTGGCAGGAATCATTGTAATCATTGCTGTGGTGGTGCTGGTCCTCTGTGATACCTTCTCTAAAAGCACCGACTTTAAAAGCGATACTTTCGACGACTCCTGCGCTGTTGACACGGTCGCCGATGTCTACAACGACCTCAATTTTGAGGAGGTGTCTCACTTCACCCCCGGCGACTTCTACGGTAAAGGCACAATCTCCGACTTTCCTTTCTCTATTGACATCAAAATAGGTTCCAATGGACAAGTAACCGGTAGCTATTGGAATATGCTCTACGATATACCCCTCAAAGTCACCGGCTATGAGGACTCCAACCAGGCCCTCCATCTGCAACTCGGCACCGGCAGCGGTGCCTCGTCACTCTTTCTTGAGCCCGCCGGCGAAGGTATGTACACCGGCACCTGGGGCGCCAAGAAGCATGCTGTGAGCGTTGAACTACTTTCCTCCCCCCATTCTGATTCTAAGCCCACCATCCACAGCGATGATATTGAGCTTACTGTGGATTTCGGCGGTGGTATTAGCAAGACCGCTTATGTGAGAGGTCTCTCCTCCGGCTCATCGTCTATCAAATTCTATTACCCCGATCAGCCCGCAGGAAATATGTTTAATGTAAAGAAAAGAAGTCCAGATCTGGTGATTCTCAGCCCCGTAGACGGTTTCGAAGTGGCTCGCATCAACACCAACGGCTATTCGCCCTACACCATGACCACATACAACGGTAAAGAATTTGAAGTCTATAAGGCTGATTAATCGCTGCAGTATAGTAGGTGTAAAGGCTTAAGTAACAAATAGAAATAACAAAAACAACTAATATTAACCCTCAAATCTGAAGCACTCATGCGTAAAACATTCCACATCCTCAGCGCAATGCTTATTTGTGTGCTGCTCCTCGGTACCTCGGCTTGCAAGAATAGCAAGGGCCAGCTGCTTAAGTATGTGCCCTCCGGAGCCTCTCTGGTGGTCTATGGCGACCTTACCACCGCTTTAGAGCAAATCGGAATCAGCGACGGCTCCCTCAAAGACCCTCTGAAATCGGTTTTGGAAAACACCGGCACCGACTCCCCCGAGTTTAGAAAATTTGTAAAGGCAACCAAAGCCTTCACCAACGAGTTCGCTCTCTTCATTCAAGGCAAGAGAGTGTGGTGGCTCTTCGGCCTCTCTGATGAGAGCGCTTTCCAAAAGCTGCTGGAAGACAACAACTTCACCGTCGATAAAGAAAATGGCTTCACTATATTGTCGAATGGTGGCGGCAAAATTTGCATTAAAGACGGCATAGCCTGGATGTGCATCGACACTCGAAGCGGCCAAGCGGTTGCTGATACCGATACCATCAAAGAGTTTTACGACCTGGGCGGCGACTCGTTTGTGAAGAACGACGAAACCAAGAAGCTTGCAGACAATGCTTCCGACTCCGACATTATGCTCTATGCCGCGGCTAAGCTCAACGCTCTCGCTTCCACCTTCGACTCCGCTGAACTCTCACAGGTGTGCTCGGCGCTCTCGCTCGCTGCTGCCGACCCCAAATACTTGGAAATTAAATGTAAACTTTCCGACTCCGCATTCGAGCTCGAGGGCACTCTGCTCAACAGCAAGTGCGAACCCGCCAAGCTCT
>CAYVAK010000008.1:0-9042 GCA_964448425.1 uncultured Sangeribacter sp. | reverse complement strand
GCATTCGAGCTCGAGGGCACTCTGCTCAACAGCAAGTGCGAACCCGCCAAGCTCTCAGCGCCTGTGGGCAAAGTCGATGTCAAAGCTATTGCCGCCGCCAACGTGCCCGGCAGCTGGGGCTGCATCGCAGTAGATATTCCCAAAGAGCTGATTCAACAGATTCAAAACACCGTTAACTCATTCGGCGGTGGTGTTCAAGGCCCGTTGGGCACTATCCTCAACTCTGTGGCCGGTACTGCCGCTCTGACCATCAACCCCGTGGCTACCACCCCCGGCGACTATCTGGCTCTGGCTGTGACCTGCACATCGCCTGAGACCGCTTCCGAGCTCGGAACTATGATTACCTCGATACCCGATTTCTCAAAATACAACGCCTCAACCTCCGGCAACATACTGCGTATCTGCGCTGCCGGCGGCACTGCTTCCACCTCTGCACCCGAGTTTGCCAAAGTGCTCGAAGGTAAGACCGGCGGCGCTGTTCTCGACCTCGACATTTTTGCAAAAGAGGCCGGCATCAACGGCTCTGTAGGCTCGCTGGGCAAAGTGGTGCTCTATGGCGAATCGGTCGACGGCGGCACAAAAGTTAAGCTCACTTGGAAGACCGACAAACCTCTCACTAAGGTTATGAAACTCGTTGAGGTGTCAGGCCAACTCCAAAACATAGCTCGCCGAATCGAGACAAGCTCCGACGAGTTTGGCGAAGCCACCTACCATAACTCCTACTACGACAACTCCTGGGACGTCCCCGTTGACAGCGTAGCTGTGGTAGACGAAGATGAACCCCTCACGGTCTATAACCCCGATTACCCTTATTAATTTACCGACATACGAATCCGGGGGCGCCTGTATGCCCGCCGCCCCCGGATTCTTCCTCCCTTTCTCCCTCCACCTCTCTTCCCCTCATATCACTGCCAGTAACAATCATGCAAATAGAGACAATCAAACTCTCAAACACTCTGCCAAAAGTGTTTGAAAATGAAGCGATTCCGCAATCAGAAATATGGCAACGAGACATCACCTTCTCTCGTGGCAAGAACTATGTGATAGAAGCGGCCAGCGGCACCGGCAAGTCGTCACTCTGTGCTTATATATATGGTAACCGCCGCGACTACTGTGGCTCCATATATTTCAACAATACCAACATCCGCTCCATCCTGCCCGCCGAATGGCAGGAGCTGCGCCGCACTCAGCTGGCCTATCTCCCTCAAGAGCTCGACCTATTTCCCGAACTTACCGCTCTTCAAAACATCCAACTCAAAAACGCCCTCACCGGCCATATCTCCCAACGCAAAATTGAGGAGTGGCTCGCTGCACTGGGCATCGACTCAAGAGCCAACTATCCGGTGGGCCGAATGTCTATTGGCCAGCAGCAACGTGTGGCCATAATACGCTGCATCTGCCAGCCCTTCCAATTCCTCATTATCGACGAGCCGGTGAGCCACCTCGACATCAACAACAACACCATAGCCGCTCAAATCATCACCGATGAAGCCCGCTCGCAAGGCGCCGGAATCATCGCTACTTCAGTGGGCAACAGAATAGGCATTTCAGTGGACAATCTATTAAAACTATGAACAAGATAATCCGTCGCTTACTGCGCAAAAACATATCCAACACCCAGCTGGCCGGGTTCATCCTCTCCAATATAGCCGGCCTCGCTATTGTGATTCTCGGCATCCAATTCTATGAAGACGCCCGCTCCATTTGGGAGGATGAAGACAGCTTCATACGCAAAGACTATCTGGTGATTAATAAGCAGGTGACCTCCGCCAACACTTTCGGCGCCGACTCCACCGGCTTCTCTGCCGACGAAATAGCCGACATCCAAGCCCAACCGTGGGTGCGCAAAATAGGCCGATTCACCTCGGCCAACTATCGCCTCAGTGCCTCGCTCGACAACTCCGGGCGCAGCATGTCTACCTTCCTCTTCTTTGAAGCGATCCCTTCCGAATTTATCGACGTGGCTCAAGACCAATGGGACTACAAGGAGGGCGACACCACCCTGCCCATCATCATCTCAAAAGACTATCTCAGCCTCTACAACTTCGGCTTCTCCGGCACTGTGGGCATGCCGCAACTCTCCGAATCGACCATCTCAACCGTGCCCCTTCAGATACGCATCACCCCCGACAACGGTCGCCCAATGCTCACCCTTCAAGGCAAAATAGTGGGCTTCTCCAACCGCCTCAACACCATCCTGGTGCCCGAATCGTTCATGACCTGGAGCAACGCCCAATTCTCCGCCAACCCCACACCCGCTCCCTCGCGCCTCATTATCGACACCAACTCCCCGGGCGATGTGGCCATCTCCGAATATATGAAGGCTCACAACTACGAGATAGCCGGCGACAAGGGCAACTCTACCGCCTCCTATCTGGTGAATATCATCACAATAGTGATTCTCACCGTGGGCTCAATCATCACCCTGCTCTCCTTCTTCATCCTTCTGCTCACCATCTCGCTGCTCATCCAGAAGAATGCCCGCAAAATGCACTCCCTGATAATGCTCGGTGTAGACCTTCGGGCAGTGGCACGCCCCTACTGCACGCTGGTGCTGGCCGTGAGCGGCATCTCCTATCTGCTCTCGCTGGGTGCCATGACCCTGTTTCGCAACCTCTATATAGGATCCTTCACCGCCATGGGTGCTGAGCCGGCCTCCATACTCGTCTCAGCGGCTGTGGGCTTCCTGCTCAGCGTGGCTATATGTATCTTCGCCATTATAGCCATCAACCGCAAAGTCTCCGCCTCCTTCTACTCTCCCACCTAACCGGTCAGGGCGGTCTATCCGGCCCCCTGCCTGACTAACTAATGGGCCCGAACCTGTCGGGGCAGTCCATCTCGTTGCGGCCGTCGGGCCCCGCGCGGGCCCGCCCCGAGCTCTGTCTGAGTGGCCGACCTCGGACTCTATCTGAGTGCTCTAACCTGTGCGCCACCCGGGCGCCCGGGCCGCCGGGTGCTGACATTTCTCTCTTCCTGTGGTCTCTTTCCTTGTTGGATTCTGCTAAAAAACTTTAAAAAAGGTGCAATTATATAGTTAAAAATGTTAACGAGAAATGTTAAAAACAACCTTGACTATAGGTATTTATCACAAAATTTAGCTATTTTTGTGCCAAATTTGATTTGTCTGAAGGAAAATCATAGTAAACTCACCGTGAAAACTCCTTTACATAGACGTAACTAATTGAAAGAGAGAGTGGAGAGACGCATTCGAGCTCCCCACCCCGAATCAATATCCAAAGCAAGAGAGCGGAGGAGGGGCGCTATGTGAAGGGATAAAGATAAATCAATATCCCAAACTCGATAATTAACAAATTTTATTAACCTCAATGTAGAACTAAATTGTATTCTTGCATGAAAAACGTTTGTTTTCACTTGAATCGGAAGTTCTTGGTCACATTTATCATGATGTTGGCCCTAAGTCTTCCCGCTTTAGCTCAAAAGATCACGGTACACGGACACGTATCCGATGATCAGGGCGAAGAGCTTATTGGTGCTTCCGTAATGGAGAAAGGCACTCAAAATGGCGCAGCGACCAATGTTGACGGTAACTATACCATCAACGTTTCTCCGGATGCCACACTCATTGTTTCATACATTGGCTACGACCCCGTGGAAGTAGCAGTCGGTGGTCGCACCGAAGTCAATGTAGTGATGAAAGCCGGTGCAACTACTCTTCAAGATGTAGTGGTAATCGGTTACGGTACAGTAAAGAAATCAGATGCCACAGGTTCTGTAGCGCTGGTTACACCTGATGAAGTAGAGGCAGGTATCTCGACATCTGCACAGCAACTTCTTACCGGCGCAAGCCCCGGTGTTGTTGTTACTTCCAACGGTGGTGGTCCTGAAGGCGGTGCAACCATCCGTATCCGTGGTGGTTCCTCACTTTCAGCATCCAACGACCCTCTGATCGTGCTCGATGGTGTGCCCTTGAGCAACGACGGTGTACAAGGTATGGCTAACCCCTTGGCAATGATTTCACCCGACAACATCGAGAGCATGACAATCCTCAAAGATGCATCAGCAACCGCCATCTATGGTAGCCGTGCATCAAACGGTGTAATCATCATCACAACCAAGAAAGGTAAATCAGGTCGTCCGCAAGTTAACTTCACAGCCAACGTACACGTTAGCACTCCTCGCAAGACATGGCAAGTGCTCAACGCAAGCGAATTCTCAAGCATGATTCGCAACTACTGGGGCGCCGACAGCGATGCTGCCGCTCAGATTGGCACAGCCGACACAGATTGGCAAAGTGAAGTGCTCCGCACCACAGTATCTCACGACTACAGTCTCTCTGTAGGTGGTACAGCAGGTTGGCTTCCCTATCGCGTCAGCGGTTCTTACACCATGAGCAACGGTATCCTCAAAGACACCCAGATGCAGCGTGTAACAGCAGGCTTCAACCTCAATCCTAAATTCTTCGACGGTTTGCTCCAAATCAACGCCAACGCTAAAGGTTACTACGTGCGCAACCGCTTTGCTGACGAAGGTGCAGTAGGCGCTGCCGTAGCTTTCAACCCCACAGTGCCTGTTTACAACAACATCGCTTCAGGCAACTCTCAGTTCCCCTACTTCTACAACGGTTATACTTCAGTGACTACCGATGCTTTCAACTCTTGGAACATCAACGGTACAGTTAACCCCCTTGCAATAATCAAAGATAAGAGCGATTTGGCCAACATCTACCGCAGCAACGGTAACCTCCAAATCGACTACGCTTTCCACTTCCTCCCCGACTTGCACGCTAACCTCAACCTCGGTTACGACGTCAGCAAATCAAGCGAGCACCAATACACAGAGCAAAACTCACCTACAGCTTGGAACAACAACAACAAGAACGGTGCAGGTTATGAATACTATGTATATGAGCTCCGTCGCAACACCCTCTTGGACTTCTACCTCAACTACAAGAAAGAAGTAGAAAGCATCTACTCTAACTTCGATATCATGGCCGGTTACTCATGGCAGCGTTTCGACGCTCACGGTCGTAACAACGGTACCATCTTCACCACTCAAGGTTTCTATGGTCCTGCTACTACCGGCGGTGTCCTCACACTCGACCCCACTTCAGCTGAAGCCGGCACACACTATAGCCCCAACTACTATTGGTCAAGCGGCAACCTGATGCTCGTCAGCTTCTTCGGCCGTTTGAACTACAGCTTCAAAGACACATACCTCTTGACATTCACACTTCGTGACGACGGTACTTCACGTTTCAGCAAAGACAACCGTTGGGGTCTCTTCCCCTCTGTAGCTCTTGGCTGGAAGATCGTCAACCTCCCCTTCATGGAGAGCGTTCGCGAAAACATGAACGAATTCAAACTCCGTCTGGGCTGGGGTATCACAGGTCAGCAGAGCGTAGGTGGCTACTTCCCCTACTATCCTACCTACACACAATCATCTAACGTAGGTTCTTACTATCCCAACATGTACACCGGTACATATGTTGACGCTAACGGCAACGTGATCTCCAACACTTACTATCCCAACGTCTACAACCCCGACCTGAAATGGGAGGAAACCACAACTTGGAACGTAGGCTTCGACTTGGGTTGGTGGAACAATCGCCTCACAGTAGCTCTGGACTGGTATCTCCGCAACTCTAAAGACCTTCTTTCATACGTAACAGTAGCTCCGGGTGCCACAACATCCAACATGATGGACCAGAACATCGGTACACTCCGCAACCTCGGTCTTGAGGCCACCATCGCTGCTAAACCCGTTATGACCGACGACTTCACTTGGGACACAAGCTTCAACGTAGCTTGGAACAAGAACGAAATCACCAAACTTAACAACACCAACGATCCTAACTCATACGTAACCACAGGTAGCATCTCCGGCGGTACAGGTAACACCGTACAAGCTCACAAAGTAGGTTATCCTGCTTACAGCTACTTCCTCTATGAGCAAGTTTACGACGAATACGGCATGCCTATCGAAGGTTGCTACGTTGACCAAAACGGCGACGGTACAATCGACGACAACGACCGTGTAATCCGTCACTCAAAAGATCCTAAAGTCACAATGTCTTGGAACAACACATTCTCATATAAGAATTGGGACTTCGGATTCCAACTCCGCGCTTCAATCGGTAACTACGTTTACAACGATGTAGCTTCAACTCACTCAACACTCTCAGCTACCTACAACACAAGTGGTGTACACAACCTCATCAAGACCGACTACTACTTCCAAGGCGGTCAGACCACTAACACCTACCTTTCCGACTACTGGTTGAAAAATGCAGGTTTCGTACGTTGCGACAACATCACACTTGGTTACACCTGGACTAACCTTATCAACGATCAGCTTCGTCTCCGCCTCTACGGTGCCGTTCAAAACCCCTTCGTAATCACAAAATACGATGGTCTTGATCCTGAGGTATTCGGTGGTATCGACAACAACATCTACCCCCGTCCTGTAACATTCACAGTAGGTGTAGTAGCTACATTCTAATTTCACCATTACAGCAAATAAAAATATGAAATCATATATTAGCAAATTCTTCATGGGAGCAGCTCTGCTGTCAATGGCGAGCATGACTTCTTGTGTAGGCGATTTGGACCAAACCCCCAACGACCCCAACACAACCGACGCATCAAAATTTGCGTCAAACCCCAAAGAATATCTTGCAGGCACCCTCGGTAAGTGCTATTCTTCACTTGCCGTTTCAGGCCAAGGCGGCCCCAATGGTGACTCTGATATCAGCGGTCTTGATGGTGGTACAAGCCAATGGGCACGTGTAATCTACATGCTCAACGAATTTACCACCGATGAAGTGAACTGGATCTGGGCCGACGTAGGCGTGTTCGACCTCGTAACCAACACATGGGGTAGCTCCAACAGCAACCTCTATGGTGCTTACGGTCGTCTCTACACCCACATTGCTGTCTGCAACGACTTCATCCGTCTGGTGCGCAACCGCGGCGACTACGGTATCACACTGGATGCCGACACCGAAAAAGAGGCAACACAATTTGTGCTCGAAGCTCGCGCACTCCGCGACCTTTCTTACTACTATGTAATCGACTTCTTCGGTAACGCAGTAGACGCTTGGGACGACATGAGCTACGGCGAAGTGCCCCAACAGACCACCCGTACAGCCCTCTTCGAGAAGGTTACAGCCGACCTCGAGGATGTGCTCGCTAACTTCCAAGACTCCGGCATCTACGGCCGTTGCAGCAAAGATGGTATCGAAGCCCTCCTTTGCCGTTACTACCTCAACGCAGAAGTCTACACCGGCACAAAGATGTACGACAAATGCTGGCAACACGCTCAAAACATTATCGCTCGTCACCAAGGCGGTGGTTTCCAAGGCACAGGTCTTGCTAACGACTACCTCGCACTCTTCTGCGCTAACAACGATATGTTTGCTCCCGGCGGTAGCCTCAAATCACAAAACGAAATCCTCTGGGGTGTTCCTTACGAATATCCTTACACCGAAACATGGGGTGGCACAATGTTCCTCATTGCAGCCGCTACATCTGCTTCAAGTATGCCTACCGTATGCTACGGCTTGAATGCTGACTGGAGCTGTATGCACGCCAACGAGGCCCTCTCCGATAAGTTCGACTTCCGCGGCGGCGTAAGCACCGACGGTCGTACTTACCTGTGGTGCACAGAGAAGCAAGGCTTCACCAAAGAAAACGACGACTTCTCAGTGTTCACCAGCGGCTATGCAGCAGTGAAATTCACCAACGCAAAAGCTAACAGCGACGGTACAATGCCCCGCAGCACATACGATGACCCCGGCACAGGCTACACCTTCAACTGGGCAGGTGTTCCCGAAGTTAACGGTCTTCCCTCACAAGCCAACGCATTCCCTGACACCGACTTCCCCATCATCCGTCTTGCCGACGTTTACCTGATGGCAGCCGAATGTTCACTCCGTGGCGCCGGCGACCAAGCTACCGGTCTGCAATATGTAAACTATGTACGCGCACGTGCAGGTGTGAGCTCTTGGAACTCTGCTGAGTTCAACCTCAACAACCTCATCGACGAGCGCTCTCGTGAGCTCTACTGGGAGAACACACGTCGTACCGACCTTATCCGCTTCGGACTCTTCACCGGCAATACATATGTATGGGCTTGGAAGAACAACGTTCGCAATGGTGGTAGCATACCTTCATACATGAACCTCTTCCCCATCCCCTCAGATGTAATCGCTACTTACGGTTCTACTTACAAACAGAACACCGGCTATTAATCGATATAAACGAAAAAACTTAAAAGCAATGAAAAAAATATCAATATTAATGGCCTTTGTGGCTCTGCTTAGCATGGGCTTCACAAGCTGCAAGCAAGACACACAGCCGAGATTGGGCCAGCCCACAGAGTTTGTGCTCAACACCCCTCCGATGGCTAACTCTACTTATGTGTTGTCAGCCTCCAACGGTATCGATCTCACAGTCTCACAGCCTAACTATGGCCTCGGCGTAGTTACCAGCTATCAGACTCAAATCTCATTTACCGAAGACTTCGCTACTTACGAAAACATCGAAACCGAATCCACCCAAGCTAAGATCGCCCTCTCAGGCGAAGAGGTGGCTCAGGCTATGTGCAAGATGATGGGTTATGTCAACAACGACACCGAAGACCTCTTCGACCCCTCAGCTCGCGACGTATACTTCAGAGTGCGCGCTTATGTGCCCAACGCTGACAATAGCGAAATCTACTCAAACGTGATCAAGCTCAACGTACTTCCCTACAAAGCTGTTAAGCTCCCCGGACGTCTCTACGTTATCGGTGATGTTAACGGTTGGGACATCAACAACGGCGCCCTCTACATTGAGGAGCCTTCAAACGGCGTAGGTGGCAACATCTATACAGGTGTTGTTAACTTCACAGCCAGCCAGGCAGCCAGCGGCTTCCGCTTCTACGAGAGCCTTGGCACATGGGGCGACGACGGTTCACTGCCTTCTATCGGTGCTAACGCTAACGATGGCGACAATGCTTCCATCCAAGTTGATGAAAACGGTACCTACAACGGCGCTTGCGTAATCGGTAAAGGTAACTGGAACATCACTAACTGGGAAGATG
>CAYVAK010000007.1:18584-30666 GCA_964448425.1 uncultured Sangeribacter sp. | reverse complement strand
TGAATATTAACCTTTTAAATTTGATTTTATGATAAAGTTTGATGAGGGTGTCGCGCTTAATGTGGCGGGCATTCGAGATTATTTGTTGAAGAAGAAGCCTCGGGTGGGGGTGGGCCGGTTGCGGCTGCCTTACACTGCTGAGCAAGTGAATGATTTCTTGTTGGCGGCGTGCCAGGCGGAGGTGGCTTTCAGGGGCTGCACCTGGCAGGCTTCGGAGCGCTATCTGGCTCATATCCGCGATGTGGCCGGGTGGCTCACCCGTAAGTCGGGACCTACGTTCGGTCTGTTTCTGTGCGGGTCGACGGGCAATGGTAAGACCACCCTGATGCGGGCTGTGAATGCTATGTGGCATTTTGTGAACAGTGATGCGTCGGTGGGTTTCGATGGGGCGAGTGAGCCCACGGGGTTTGTGATAGTGACGGCTCAGGAGCTTGTGAGGCTCACCAAGGCTTACAATGCGCCCACCACTCAGAATAAGGAGCTTTGTGCTTCATATCAGCGACTTAGGGATATGGCGATTCTGGGCATTGACGACCTTGGCACGGAGGCGCGCACCTCTACGCTATATGGTGAGTATCTGAATGCGGTGATGGATATAATTTCGTATCGGTATGACCGGCAGTTTAGCACCGTGGCTACCTCTAATCTGTCGCCGCGGGAGATAAAGCAGTATTACGATGAACGTTTTGCCGACCGCCTGCGGGAGATGATGCATATAGTGAATTTCGGCGACGATGGTTCATTCCGTGTGCACGACGATGAGAGGGCGGTGAAGAGGTAAGAGGTAAGAGGTGAGAGGTAAGAGGGGCGAGGGCCGTGTCATGAGTAATGGCGCGGCCTTGGTGGGTTTAGGGGGTGTGGATTTGAGTGGGTGGATTTGAGTGGGTGGATTTGTGGGTGGATAATTTGGTGGGGTGGGGGGAATGTTGTAATTTTGCGGTGCGAATAGGCGTCTCTTCTTAATGAGGAGATTGGGAAAACCGTGAGAATCGGTTACAGTACCCGCTGCCGTGATTCCCCAAGCCCGATGTAAGGCCCTTGGTTTTCTCTGATAGTGAGAGAGTTGCAGGGTGCCGTAATCGGGAATCTTTGGTCGGTCACTGGAGGGGGCTTGCGCAAGCGATTTGTGTGGGCCATGCTCCGGGAAGGCTCGGCTGAGTGAGCACTTATTGTGAGCTCAAAGGATTGGGATAAGTCGGAAGACCTGCCTTATGCACTTCCCCCGCTGCTGCTGCTGCCGCCTCAAGATGGCGTCGGCGGGCTCGAGTCGGTGTGGGGGCGGCAATTGCTTCTTGTGTCTTCGGGAGTTAAGACAGTGAGCGCAGGCTTCTTAGATATTGAGGCCGCATCTATGATTCTCCTCCGCTTCAGCCCCTTAGAGGGGGTGAGAGTGGAATGAGGGGTGTGTGTAGATGTGGGCACGGAAGTCTTGCTTTCGAGGCTAAGAGCAATTGATAGTTAGAATATTAAACCTTTATTTTAATATCAATTATCTTAACCAACTAAACAAAAAATGAAGAAAAAATCACTTCTGTGGCTGTTGCTGATGTTGATGTGCTTTCCGGCATATCTGCGGGCGGCAGATTCTTCGGGCATAGAGCAATACACTATGCCTAAAAAGGATGGTAAGCAGGGCGACAAGACAGTAGAGTCGCAGCTACTATTCTACGACATGGGTGGTCCGACGGGATCCACAGTGTCATATTACGCAGGCTACACGCGTTTCGTGCCTTCCGATGAGTCTGCACAAGTTTCCATCACATTTAATTCGCTGGATTTGGGAGGTGTAGCCAAAGTATATATTTACGATGGCGACATAGAATTCACCTCTTATTATGGTACCGTGCCGGAGGGCTATCTGGCTGCGTTGAGCGGCACAGAGGCCGGGCAGAGCTATCTCTCCACCACCGGTTCGCTCTCAGTGCTCTACCATTGCAAGGGCTCCGGCTCGGGCGACGGCTGGGAGGCGCTGGTGCAAGAAGTGTCGTCGAAGCCGCAAGTGTGGCAAGAGGCCACAGCCTCGCAGAGCGACCTTGGCACAGCCTATCCGGGCAAGACAGCCATGCCGCTGCTGAAGGTGAATTTGGCCACCGACGGCGGTGCCGACCCCTTGACAGTCAGCTCATTGGCCTTCAGCCTTGAGGGCACCACCTCGCTTTCCGACCTTGAGAATCTGCGAGTGGTGAGCTCCAAGGCCAGCGGCTCGCCGCAAGGTGAGGCGTTTGGCGCCACCTACGATGCAGCCTCGCAGCAGCTTACCTTCAGCGGCTCCGTGGCCTTGCGTTCCGGCAACAACTACTTCTGGCTTTTGGCCGACGTGCCCACCGGGGCTACACCGGGCCATCGCTTAGATGCTTCGCTCACATCGGCCATAGTGGGCGGTGAGGAGCGCCTCAGTGCGCCTCTTGCTCCCGAGGGCGATTTCGAGATTGCAAATATGGTGCTCATGTCGAGCACACACACCACCCACCAAGTGGGCGACAACCCTATAAACTTCTACGACGACGGTGGTCCCGACGGCAATATCTCGGCCGACTTCAGCGGCACCACCACCTTTGTGCCCACCACCGCGGGCAAGAAAGTGAGAATCAACTTCACCAAGCTCGACCTCTTCAACACCTCTTCAGTGGGCTACAACGATGAGCTCAAAGTCTACTACGGCCAAGAGGCCGACGACGCTCAGCTCGCCGCCACACTGCTCACCGAGACGGCCACCATCAATTCTACCGCCGCCGACGGTTCGCTGACCGTGACTCTGAAGAGCACCACCGGCTATCCCAAGCCCGGTTTCGAGGCTCTGGTAGAGGAGTTCACCCCGCAAGCCATGACAGCTCAGAGCCTCACCGCTTCGCAGAGCTCTACGGAGAGCGTGTCGGCCGGCACCGAGGGCGTGGAGATGCTCCTCATCGACCTCACCACCACCGGCACCGAGCCCGCCTTGAGCGCTTCAAGCTTCAGCTTTACCACTGCCGGCGGCACCGCGCCTCTGACCGGTGCCTCGCTCTACTCGCTGGGCAACACCACCACCGGCACCAAGACGCTCCTTGGCGCCACCGACTCCCCGGCCGGCAGCTTCAGCATTGCAGCCGCCTCCCCTGTGAGCCTGCGCGAGGGTCACAACTACTTCTTGCTTACTTACGATATAGACAACCTCGCCACTCAGGGCAGCACCCTGGATGCCACACTGGTGAGCGCCACTGTGGGCGGCTCTGAGGTGGCAGCCACCGACGGCAACCCCGAGGGTGAGCGCACCATCGACAATGTCTACTACTCCGCCATCGGCACCTTCACCCGTGTGATAGCCGGTGAGTGGCGCTATCAAAACAGCCCCGCCTCTTACTCCTACTATGGCTACGACAGCACAGCGGGCGCTCAGACCGTGACATTCATTCCCGCCACCGAGGGCGATGTGATTGAGCTCGAATTCTCGAAATTCAACATCACCTTCCCCTCCTATTCTTACGGCAACGACCCCTCATTCGTGGTCTACGACGGTGCCGACACCTCAGCCAATGTGCTTTGGAGCATGGCCAAGGCCGACAAAGACTCCGGTCCGCAAGGTGTGATTAGAGCCACCAACGCCGAGGGCAAGCTCACAGTAGTGTTTAACGCACAGGGTGTGACCGGCAGCTCCGGCGCAGGCTTCACAGCCCGTGTGGCTGAATACAAATCGGTGCCCATGGAGCTCACCTCAGTGAAGGCCTTCCAAGACAACACCAACATAATCCTGCCCGAGGCCACCGATGTTGAGATTCTGGGCGTCAAGGTGCTCACCACCGGCGATCAGAACCCCCTGAGCCTCACCTCCCTCTCGGTAGACATGAAAGGTTGCAGCGACAAGGTGAAGACTGTGAAGGTCTACTCCACCGGCTCCTCAGCCACCTTCGCCACCGACACACTTGTGGCTTCAGCCGCCGTTGATGCCTCCAAGGCAGTGCAGCAGCTCACCCTCACCGATGAGCTCACCCTGCTGGAGAAAGCCAACTATCTCTGGGTGGCCTACGACATGCAGCCGGGCCTGGCCTCCGACTTGCAAATCGACGCAGCCCTCTCAGCCATTGAGATTGGCGGGGTGAACGCCGAGATTGCAGTGAGCGACCCCGACGGTGTGCGCCTCACCAAAAACATCTACTACTTCAAGGGCGACGACACTGTGACCGTGACCGACTCCATGCTCTTCTACGATGATGGAGGCGCCGACGGCAACTACACCACCGACCACTCCGGCACAGTGACCTTCATGCCTGCACAGGGCAAGATTATCCGCTTCATATTCAACGACTTCTACACCAACGTCAAGGACGACTTCTATGTGTACGACGGCACTGACACTTCTCTCACTCCGCGCCTCACACTCTATAGCGAAAAGACCGGCCTTGACCCCGTAATCTCTACCGACGATTCCGGTGCGCTGACTGTGAAATTCGAGCCTACCAAAAACAACACCAACCGCGGTTGGGAGATTGAGGTACAGGCCTTCGAGCCCGCTCCCTTGAGCATCACCTCTATAGATGCGCAGCCCGCCACCGATTCGCCCCGCCTGCTGAAAGGCTCCTCCGACAACGCTGTGCTCCGCATAGCTCTCACCATCGAGGGCGAAAAGGGCAATGTCAACCTCTCGTCATTCAATTTCTCGACCCTTCAGAGTGCCGCCTCCACAGTGAAGAAAGCCACCTTGTGGACCACCGGCACCTCCTCCGAGTTCCTCGCCGTGGATAGCTACGGCTCAGTGGACAGCCCCTCCGGCGACTTCACCATAGAGGGCACCACCGCCTATCGCACCGCCGGCACTTACTATTTCTGGCTCGCCTACGACATCGACGCTGCCGCTCCTTCAGCCGCAGCCGTGCAGGCCCGCTTCAACTCCCTGCAGGCCAATGTCACCGCTGCCGAGCCTACCTCCACAGCCATGACCACCACACTGGCCGAAGGTATGCACGGCACCTACACCGTGGCTGCCGACGGCTCCGGCCAATTCACCACCCTCGCTGCCGCTGTTGAGGCTCTATCGCTGGGCGTGGAAGGTGCTGTGAGAATCGAACTCGCCCCCGGCACCTACACCGAGCTCATTGCCGTGCCCGAAATACCCGGCACCTCAGAGCTCAACACTGTGACCATCTGCTCGCAGACCGGCAACGCCGACGATGTGACAGTGGCCTACAACACCTACACTGCTCCCGCCTATAGCGAGACCGATGTGCGCTACGGTGTCTTCACCGTCAAAGGTGCCGACTATCTCACCCTCTCGGCCCTGACCTTCACCACCACCGACAGCTCATTCCCCGCTGTGATATTTGTGCGCGATGTGGCGCAACACCTCACCGTGAAGGATTGCCGCATCGTGGCTCCCAAGAGCTCAAGCTATTCGGAGAGCATCAATGGCATCTACATGTATTCCGTATCGGAAGCTGACCACAACAACGACTACTTCACCGCCGAGGGCAACACCATTGAGAATGGCTACATCGGTGTGACAATGGGTGGCACCGGCACCGTGGCCCTCCCTTCGCAGAAGGGCGGCAAGGTGGTGGGCAACACCTTCAAGGGTCAATACTCCAAAGCCGTGTATGTGAGTCGCGAAGAATCCGGACGTGTAGGTGGCAATATCATCGTAGCCGATGGCTCCTCAACCGCCTCCTCTTACTATGCTATTGACCTCCTTAACGCCAATGGTGACTTCTCCGTAGACGCCAACTCTATTACCATTACCAATCCCACAAACTCTACGGTTGCAATCTACGTGCGCCCCATGTCGGGCACTGCCGATGCTTTTGGAAAGATTTTCAACAACGAAATCAACATTTCAGGCATCAACGGAGGCGTCACCGGTATGCGCGTCAACACCGCGAGCCCATATCTCAACATAGCCTACAACACTGTGCGCTTGAGCGGCTCAGCCACAGCCAAGCCTTACGGCATCTTTGTCTATAAGGCCATGGAGAATGGTGTGATCACCAACAACATCATCCTCAACGAGTGTGCCGGCTATGTCTACGACATTCCGCAGGCTGCCAACATTCCTGCAGGCGGCATCAGCCACAATGTGGGCTACACCG
Source organism: uncultured Sangeribacter sp. (assembly GCA_964448425.1). Lineage (GTDB taxonomy): Bacteria > Bacteroidota > Bacteroidia > Bacteroidales > Muribaculaceae > Lepagella. The sequence continues at coordinate 24,610 of CAYVAK010000007.1, read as the reverse complement.
CGGGCGACTACTTCGCTTATGTGGGCGCCGACCTCAGCTTCGATGATTGGTGCACCAAAGCCGGCGACACCGACTCCTACTGCGAGAGTGTGGAATTCCTTTCCGACTCAGTGCTCGAGCCTGCCGCTGCCGGCTCGCTGCTCAATGCTCAGCCTCTGGCCTACGCTCCCACCGACATCTACGGTGTGGCTCGCAGCCTCACAGCCCCCACCATCGGTGCTTACGAGTATTCAGAGTCATCGTCAGCTCCCGCCCTTGTGGAGGGCTATCCGCAAATAGCCGCTGTGGCCCACGATTCAGCCACCCTGCGCTTCAAGGCCGACGCCACCGGCACATATCGCTGCCTGGTAGTGGATGCCTCCGCTCAAGCTCCCGAGGCCTCCGACTTCGACGACGCTGCCCTGAGCGGATCCATGCGCAAAGCTGCCGAGACATCTGTGGCCCTGACCTCACTCTCACCCAAGACCACCTATAAGGCCTACCTGCTGCTCACCTCTCTGCGCGGCACCGCCTCCGAGCCTATAGCCTCCGAACCCTTCACCACCACCTATGCGCCCACCGCTGTGGCCACCTTCGAGGATGTCACCCCGGTAGGCTCCGACGGCAACTGCTTTGCCGACGGCACAGCCCTCTTCACCGGCTTTGAAGTGGTGGAAGTGACCGACGCTGTGGTTGAGGCTCCCAATTCGCACGCCGCTTCACTGGCCGCCGAGGCTCAGGGCACCATCGAGCCCACCAACGCCCACGGCCTTGTGCTCGACGGATTCTTCCTGCGCAGCGAGGCCGAAGTGGCCCTCACAGCTCTCGATGCCGAAGGCACCGCCACCGCCACCAAGTCTGTGGCCGCCTCCCGGGCTTGGAGCTACATCAACCTGCGCGACATGGGCCCCATCAGCTATCTGCAAATAAGCTCGCAGAGCGCTCTGCTCATCGACAACTTCTGCGGCGCTCCCCTCGACATGGAAGCTGCGATAGAGACCTCCGCCGAGCTCCCCGCTCATGAGGGTGAGGCTATTGAGCTGCAAGCCGTAGTGACCGGCGGTGTGGCTCCCTTCACCTACTCCTGGACCGACGCCTCGGCCGCAGCCCTGGGCACCGATGCAGCCCTCGCTCTCACTCCCCAACACTCAGCCACCTACGCTCTGCAAGTGACCGACGCTTGGGGCAACCAAGCCTCTGCATCAACCGCCCTGCGTGTGCTCGGCAGCCAATATACAGCTACTTTCGATGACCTTTACCTCCCCGAAGAATCGCAATGGTATGGCGACACCAAAGATCCCGACTATTACACAGGCTCTTTCTTCTCAGGTTCCTTTGAATTCAACAACCTCTACATGGCCGACTGGAATTCATGGGCCTTCTTTGGCTACTCCAACCATACCGCTACCGGATTCTCCAACTACCTCACCGACCAATACAACGCAATCACCGGCTCCGGCTACGACGGCAGCGCCAACTTCGGTGTGCTCTACGCCTCCGATTGGATGGGCTCAGCCGAGGTCACCCTCTCCAACACCTCCGAAGGTGAAGTGGTCGACGGTTTCTGGTTTACCAACTCCTCTTGGGTGGTCGACGCTATTCTCAACGGCGACGGCTACTCTCCCAAGTTTGACCAAGGCGACTATCTCGCCCTCAACATCACCGGCGTGGCCGCCAACGGCGACAACATCACCACCGAGTGCATCCTGGCCGACTATCGCTCCGAAAACGAGATTGACCACTACTATGTGGACAGCTGGCAGTGGTTCGACCTCCGCAGCCTGGGCGAAGTGGTGAAGCTCAAATTCTCCATGACCTCTACCAAGGCCAACAGCTACGGCGTCACCACTCCCACCTATGTGTGTCTTGACAACTTCGGCGGCAGCCGCGAGGTGCGTCCCGGTGTAGAAGCGGTGGTTGAGGTCAACGACGAGAACCCCCAAGCTCAATTCTCCATTGAGCCCTACTTCCTGTTCTATCCCGAAGATGGCACTATCACCTACTCTATTGAGGGCGGTGAAGACTACGCTACTCTCCAGGGCGACACTGTGACCGTTGAGGCTCCCGTGGGCACTCAATTCACCATCATCGCCCACGCCTTCCAGCGCGGCCACAACCTCTATGTAGAGGTGCCCGTCACTGTCAACGAGCTCTCCGGCATCTCTGCCGCCACAGCTCCCACAGGCCTCGCCATCTATCCCAACCCGGCTCGCGACTACACCACTGTAAGCCTTGCCGGCTCCTACGATTTGCAGCTCTTCAGCCTCGACGGTCGCAACGTGCTCAGCCTCAACGGTTGCAGCGATGCCACCCGCGTAGACTGCTCTTCACTGCCCGCAGGCAGCTATCTGGTGCGCGCCCTGACTCCCTCAGGCTCAGCCCTCACCGGTAAGCTCCTCATCAGCAAGTAAGAGAGAGAGACTGCATCTCCTTCAGCTATTGAGATTTAAATAGCTTATATATTTGTGATTCTATCCGGTCGGAGCGACACTCACTCGCCCCGGCCGGATTTCTTTTTGCCCGCCTATCCGGCGGTCGGTTTCGGGTCGGGACTCTTTTTGCCTCCGAGGCGCCGGAGCATCATCCAGAGCGGCGGCACAAAGAGCGGCACCACCACCATGGCCGCGCTCATGCCCCACACTATGGCACTGCCTATCTCACGCTGCGAGTTGGCTCCCGCACCTTGCGCAAAGAGCATCGGCATCACTCCCAGGATGAAGGCCAGCGCTGTCATCACTATGGGGCGCAGCCTCACCTCTCCGGCCTCGCGGGCGGCTTGCTCGCTCTCGGCGCCTCCGCGCTCATAGTCCATGGCATATTGCACTATCAAGATGGCATTCTTGGCTCCCATGCCCAGCAGCAGTATCAGGCCTATCTGTGTGTAGATGCTCACTGCCGTGCCGCTCCACAGGGTGCCCAGCGCAGTGCCAAGCATAGCCACCGGCATTATCAGCACCACCGCCGGCGGACTTGTGAGACTCTCATATTGCGCCGCCAGCACCAGCAGGGTCATGATTATGGCAAAGGCAAACACGAAGCTCACGGTGGTGCCTGCCTCTGTCTCCTGATAGGCTATGCCGGTCCAGGCGTAGCTGAAGCTGTTGCCCACCGCCTCGCTCACTATCTCCTCCATGGCCTCAAGGGCCTGCGAGCTGCTCACCCCTCGCGCCGGTGTGGCGGTGAGGGAGGCGGTGGTGTACATATTATATCTGTCCACACTCCCCACACCCATGGCCGGCTCCACTGTGGCCACAGACGATAGCGGCACAGCCTGCCCGCTGCCGTTCACCACACTGAGCCGGAGCAGGTCGTCGGGCTCTCGGCGTGCCTCGCCGCGGCCTTGCAGGGTGACCTGGAATATGCGGTCGAACACCACAAAATCGTTCACATAGCCGCCACCCATGTAGCTGCCCAGAGCGTCGTAGACAGCCTGCGGAGTGAGCCCCATAAGGTCCATCTTATGCTCATCGAGCTTGATGCGATATTGAGCCACCTCGCCCTCAAACATGGAGTTGACGCTCCCTATGCGGCTGTCGGAGGCGGCCGCCTGCTTTATGGCCTCGATGGCTCGCTTGAGCTCGTCGGCGCCCAGATTGTTGATGTCCAGAAGCTGCATTTGCAGTCCGGAGGTCATGCCCAGGCCCGGGATGGCGGGCGGGTTGAGCGAGTAGATCTCGGCCTGCGGATACTCCCTTGCCAAGCTATCTACCTTAGCCATAGTCCGCTCCACACTCTCACCGCGGCCGCGTTCTCCCCACGGCTCCAGCACCACAAAGATGGAGCCCACGTTGCTGCCCGACCCCTCGCCAAACGACATTCCGGCCGAGCTCATGGCATACTTCACCCCCGGCAGTGAGGTGATGCGCTCCACCAGCGGGTCTATCACCGCGGCCGTGCGCTCCTGCGAGGCGTTGGGCGGCAGCTGCACCGAGGTGATGAAATAGCCCATATCCTCCTGCGGTATGAAGCTCGTGGGCCTACTCTCATAGAGCAGATAGCCCCCGCCCAAGATTGCCGCAAGCAGGCCCAAGGCCAAGTAGGGGTGGCGCAGCAGATAGCCCACCGCGCGGCTGTAGCCCCTCGTCAGGCCGCTGAAGAGGCGGTTGAACCATCCGAACCATCGCTCCTTGCCCTTGCCCTTACCCGAGTCTGGGCGCAGCAGCAGTGCGCAGAGAGCCGGTGTCAGTGTCAAGGCGTTGAAGCCCGATAGGGCAGTGGCGGTGGCTATGGTGAGCGCAAACTGCTTGTAGAGCTCGCCGGTGATGCCGCTCACAAAGGCTGTGGGCACAAACACCGACAGCAGCACCAGCACCTCGCCCACCACCGGCCCCGATAGCTCCTTCATGGCCTTGGTGGCCGCATCTCTGCCGCTCAACCCCTCGCGGCTCACAAGCCTCGAGCAGTCTTCCACCACCACTATGGCGTCGTCTACCACTATGGCGATGGCCAGCACAAGGCCGAAGAGGGTGAGGGTGTTGAGCGAGAAGCCCAGCAACTTCATCAGCGCGAAGGTGCCCAACAGCGACACCGGGATGGTGAGCATCGGTATGACCACCGCCCGCCAATTTTGCAGAAACAGGGCTATGACTGCCATCACTATCAGGGTGGTGAGCACAAAGGTCCACACCACATTCTCAATGGAGGCCTCCACATAGTCGGTAGAGTTGAGTATCACTCTGTAGCTCATGCCGGCCGGGAAGTAGCGGCTGAGCCTCTCCATCTCTTTGAGAGCCCCCTTGGCCACATCCAAGGCGTTGGCGCCCGGCAGCTGCTGCACACCGATGAGCGCCACCCCGCGACCGTTGAGCTTACCCTCGCCGCTATACGAGCTGCTGCCCAGCTCCACCCGAGCCACATCCCGAAGCCTCACCACACCCGTCTCGCTGCTCTTCACGGCTATATCTTCAAACTGCCGGGCCCCGGAGAGCACTCCCGATGCCGTGAGGGTGAATTGAAAGTCGGCATCGCTGTTGCCCGGAGGTGCCCCCACGCTCCCCCCTTCCACCTCCAGGTTGTGGCTGCGGATTGCCTGCGCAATGTCGGCCGGGGTGAGCGAGCGCTGCCGCAGGGCCTGCGGGTCGAGCCATATGCGCATGCTGTATTCGCCGCCACCGAAGGCCGACACTCCGCCCACTCCCGCCACTCGGCTCAGAGGGTCTACTATGTTGAGCTGCGCGTAGTTGGTGAGATAGAGCGGGTCGGCATCCGCCTCGCTGCTCTCCAGGGCCAGAAACAGCAGATTGTCGCTTTGGCGTGTGGCCACATTCACACCCTGGTCGAGCACAGCCGCCGGAAGGGTGGTGGAGGCTTGGTGCACACGGTTTTCCACCTTCACGGCTGCCTCGTCGGCGTCGGTGCCCTGCTCAAAGGTGATGGTGAGCGAATAGCTCCCCTCCGAGCTGCTCGAACTCATATAGAGCATACCCTCCACACCGTTCACCGCTTGCTCTATGGGCACACCCACGGCGCGTGAAATAGTGGTGGCATCGGCTCCCGGATAGCTCGCACTCACCATCACGGTTGGCGGTGTGAGCTGCGGATATTGAGCCACCGGCAAACTCCTCAGGGCCATGGCCCCTATTATCACCATCAGTATCGACAGCACTGATGCAAAAATCGGTCGGAATATAAAGAATCTTGAAAACACGGCTATCTGATTTTAATTGTTAATTAGAGAAGAGGTACCCTCCACTCTTTCTCCCACTCTGACGCTCATCAGGGCATCCTTCACGTAGCGGGTGCCGGGCTTCAACCCCGCGGTCACTATCAGCAGCGAGTCGGCCCACAGCCCGGCGCTGCGTATGTGGCTCTTCTGCACACACCCTTGCTCATCTACGGTGTAGAGAAACTCCCCGAGCCCATCGCTCCCCACCGACGCATAGTCCACCAGCAGAGCATCCTCAAGGCTCTCGGTGGGCAGCGAGATGCTCACATACATCCCGTCGCGCAGTGTGCCCTGCCTATTCTCCACCCGCCCCTTCAGGGTGAGCAGCCCCGTGGAGGCATCCACCGTGGGCGACACATAATAGAGGTCGGCAGTGTAGCCC
>CAYVAK010000007.1:3961-18484 GCA_964448425.1 uncultured Sangeribacter sp. | reverse complement strand
TCGGGCGGTGTGCAGGGCCGCCTTGGCGTTGCTCACCGAGGCCTCGGCCTGCCGCAGGGTGTTCTCAGCCTCTTTCACCTGAATCTCGGCCACCGCGTTGGCCCCATACGCCTCCTTCAGCGCCTCATAGTTGGTGCGGGCGTAGGTCACTTGGCTCTCGGTACTCGCCAGTGTAGCCTCGGCCTGCCTCACCGCATCCTGATAGGTGCCGGGCTCTATGCGGTAGAGCACCTCTCCGCGCTCCACCCGCTCTCCGCTCCGCCGCGCCCGGCTGAGCAGTCGCCCCTCCACACGGCTCGTGGCCTCAACCTCCGAGGCGGCGCGAAGCACACCCGGATACTCCCGGCTCAGGGTCACACTCTCTCTGCGCGGCTCTTCAAGTCTTACTTTCGCCGGCTCTGATAAGTCGCTGTGGGGTAGTGGCTTGTGGCCCTTGCAACCGCCTGTGCACAGCACTGCTATTGCAGCCGTGGCGGCCACCATATAAAGTGATGTAGCTGTCTTCATGTTTATTAGTGAGATTTTAAGTTAGTGATTCAAAATCGGTTGCTCGCCCAAGCCGCCGAGGCTCTCCTTGCCGCTGTTGCCGCCCAAGCCGCTCCAGCCTCCGCCCAGCGCCTTGTAGAGGGTGATAAGGGCCGTGAGGGTGTCGGTCTTGGAGGCTATCAGCGAGTTCTCATTCTCAAGCAGGGTCACTTGCGCGTCCATCACATTGGTGAAGTCGGAGAGCCCCTCCTTGTATAGCTCCAGCGAATAGGTGAGGGCTTGCAGGCTCTCGTCGCTCACCCGCTTCAGCAGCTTGGTCTGCTCCAGCAGTGCCTCATATTGACTTGCTGCCGTGGCCACCTCCTGCTCGGCTATCGCCACTGTCTGCATATAAGCCTCGGCCGACGCCTCCATCTGCGCCCTCGCCTCGGCCACGGCATAGCGCCGGCTGAACCCGTCGAAAAGGGTCCAGGTGAGTTGCGGCCCCACACTGTAGCTCAGGCTCTTACCGCTCATAAGGTCGCCGACTCTACGGGCCTCGGTGGCTATGCTGCCGCTCAGGGTCAGAGAGGGCAGATACTCCTTCTTGGCCACCCCGAGTTGCGCTGCCAGCTCAGCAAAATTCATCTGTGCCTGCACCACATCGGGCCGGCGGCTCAGCAGTTCGCGCGGCAGCACCGCCGCCATAGCCTCGCCACACGAGGGGAGTGTGTGGCCCCCCTTCACCGCCTCGCGCACCTCCTCGGAGCTAAGCCCCGTGAGCATGGCCAGACTGAAGATGTCGGCCTCTATGCTCGCACTCAGTGCCGGCAGGGTGGCCTCTGTGGTGTAGACCACCACCTTAGCCTGGCTCACATCCAGCCTCGACGACAGCCCCGCCTTCAGGCGTGCCTCTGTGATGCCCAGCACCTCCCTTTGTGTCTGCAAGTGGCTCAGGGCCGTAGCTCGCTGAGCCTCAGTGCCTAAGAGCGAGAAGTAGGTGCTCGCCACCTGCCCCTGCAAGCTCACCATCGTGCCGGCAGCCTCGGCCCGGGTGGCCATATACGCACCCTTCTGCGCCGCGGCCTTGCGGGCCACGCGTCCGAATATGTCTATCTCCCAACTCACATCCACCCCCAGCGAGGCCACACCGGTGCCCGCCCCGGGGCTCTTGGCCGCTCCCCGTTCCGAGGCTCCCGATGCGCGCCCGTAGCTGTAGCCGCTCGAAACGCTCAGAGTGGGGTAGTAGCCGCTCCTCACTCCCTTCAAGGCCATCTGCGATGCCTCTATCCGCCGCCACGCCCCGAGCACATCGTGGTTGTTGTCCATAGCGCAGGCCATCAGCCGGTTAAGCACCGAGTCGCCAAACTCCAGCCACCACTCCTCATCCTCGCCGACAGCCGCCGCAGCCACCCCCTCATATTCCAAGGAGATCGCCGCCGCCGTTGCCGCCGCCGCTGTTGCCGAATCAGCAGCCGCCTTCTCAGCCGCCTCGCGGGCATAGCTCGCCGCCTCGGGGGCCGCTACACTCCCGGTCCCGGCCATCGTAACCGTCAAAAGTACAAGTAGATTCATAAGTCAAATTAGCATTTTTAGCTATAACCGAAACCCTCACATAAAGTTCAACCCCCTCCACACAGCCTAATTTTCTGCTTTTCTGATGATTTACACTCAAAAAACTTTGTTTTCTCATCAAAAAAAATTAAATTTGCACCAACAAATTGCCCGTGAATAGCGAAAGGTCGCAAAAATTCACTCTCCACCTTTAAACCTTTTGCCTCACTTATTTGTCAAACCTGAAAACAAAACAAAAAAGCGTTATGAAAACAATCCCAATCTTCATTGCAACCCTCATGGTTGGCAGCGGTATCGCCTTCGCTCAAGATTATGAAGACGATATCTATTACAACGCAAAAAAAGATAACAATACCACTGTCACTACCAAATACGGCAAGACCCGCAAGCCCGTCAGCAACTACAACCCTAACCTTGGCGAAACCGGCGTCTTCACCCAAGACGACATCGACGCCTACAACCGCTACGGCAGCTACTACGAGACCGCTATCGACACCATTGGCTATGCCATAGGCGATAGCGAAGACTTCGTCTACACTCAGCAAATACAGAAATACTACAACCCCACCATCGTCACCGACAACGCCGACGTCCTCGCCGACGTCCTGGCCAACTCATATGGCAACGTCAACATAGTCTACAACAACGGCAACCCATACTTCGACTCTTGGGGCTATAACTACTACCCATACTCCTGGGGCTGGGGCTGGAACCCCTGGCGCTACGGCTACTACGGCTACTACAGCCCTTGGACCTACAGCTTCTACGACCCCTGGTTCTGGGGAGCCTCCTGGGGCTGGAACTGGGGCTGGACTTGGGGCTGGGGCCACAACCATTGGGGCTGGGGCCACAACCACTTCCCAACCTACCACGGCGGATTTAACGACCACCGCATGGCCACTGCCGGACGCCCCGGCAACGGTCACTTCAACACCGGCCTGGGTCGCAACTCCCTCGGTGGACGTTCAGGCATGAGCGCCGGCCGCAACAACGGCATGGGTGGCATGAACGGAATAGGCGGTCGCAACGGCTTCCGTCAAGGCGGATCATCTGTGGGCGGCTCATCCAACGGCTTCAACAGCCATCGCGGCGGCTCAAACGCCGTTCGCCCCGGCACTGTCACTCAAGGCAACCGCGGCTCCAACAACTTCCAGCCTTCCCACAACTCCAACACCAACTCTTATCGCAACTCCAACACCAACTCCAACCGTAATTCCAACTCCAATTCCAACTCCTATCGCAACTCCAACTCCGGTTCCTCTCGCGGTAGCTTCGGCGGCGGCAGCCGCGGCGGCAGCCACGGCGGTGGCGGCGGTAGCCATGGCGGAGGCGGTAGCCACGGCGGAGGTGGTCACCGTTAAAATATACAGCTCAGATTTTTGAAGACCGGCAGGCGCTTGTTCTCTTTTGTGCAGCGCCTGCCTATTATTAACCACTTAAAAACAAACACATACCAAGTATGAAAAAACATATCCTATTGCTCAGCGCTTCAGTCCTCCTCTCAGCGCTCCCCGCTTTCTCGCAAAGCGCCATCGACGGTGCAGCCCTCGTCTCTTCCGACATTAAAGGCACAGCTCGCTTCATGTCAATGGGCGGCGCTTTCGGTGCCCTCGGCGGCGACCCCACAACCATGATTTACAACCCCGCAGGTATCGGCATCTACCGCTCATCCGAGATATCTGCAACCCTCGATATCGACATTCAGAACTCCTCAACGCAGTTCGACCTCTCACCCTCATTCTCCGACAACCAAACTAAAGCCCTCCTCAACAACTTCAGCTACGTGGGCTCCTCAAAAGTAAGCGACTCCGACCTCCTCAACTTCAACTGGGGCATCAGCTACAACCGTCGCGCAAGCTTCAACCGCCGATACATGGGCGCCGCTTCATCTATTTCCAACTCCCTGAGCAACTACATAGCAGGCGTGGCCAACAACGCTTCCGCACTCGAAGGCGACCTCACCTCCACCTCAACCTTCGACCCCTACAACCCCTCAAGCGACTACGCCGCCCCCTGGCTCACTATCCTCGGCTACGACTCCTACCTCATCTCTCCCTCCGGCTCCGACGAGCAAAACCCCAACTGGATTGGCCAATTCGATGGCAAATCATCCGGTAACGCCTCCCTCTGGAACGAAGAAAAAGGCGGCATCGACGAATACAACATCTCATTCGGCGGCAACGTCCGAAACGTATTCTACTGGGGTATGGACTTCTCCCTCGCCAACGTAGACTACACCCGCAAAACCTATTGGAACGAAATCCTCCAAAACGCCAACGTCAACCTCGACAACGGCAGCGGTTTCCAACGCCTCGACGCCAACTGGGACATGTACAACTACTACAACGTCTCCGGTACAGGCTTCAACTATAAGCTTGGCGTAATCGTAAAACCGATCCCCGAACTCCGCATCGGTTTCGCCGCTCACACCCCAACCTGGTACAACCTCACCGAAACCTACTACGCCGACACTCAATACACCTACTCCCAAAACGGCAACTCTCTGCTCTCAGGCGGCGCCAAAACCAACGGCGGATACGACGGCATTAACGACTACCGCCTCCGCACCCCCTGGCGCTTCATCGCCAGCGCTGCCGGTGTCATTGGTGGCAAATTCATCATCAGCGCCGATGTCGACTGGACATGCATGCAATACCTCAACTTCAAAACACGCAACGCTTCCTACTATTACGACTACGACTACGGCTACGACGACTACTACTGGAGCCCCAAAAAAGCCGACGCCTACGTCTCTTACTCCGACCCTTACTACTACACCAACCAAGATGTGAAAGACTACTACACCACCACAACAACCCTCCGAATCGGTGCCGAATACCGCCTCACTCCCCAATTCAGCATCCGCGCCGGCTACGCCTTCACATCATCTCCCGTAAAGGCCGATGCTAAAGACAACGTCCTCACTATCTACCCCTCCGACCCCAATCCCTCCTACGAGTTCGACAACAACACCAACTACTATAGCTGTGGCTTCGGCTATCGCTACAAAGCATTCTTCATCGACGCCGCCTACATGTATCGCACACGCTCAAGCAGCTGGCACGCCTTCTCGCCAAACATCGGCGACGACAACTATGCTGCCTCAACATTCGGCGGCCCAATAGCCAAAGTCACCTCCAACAACCACCAACTCGTATTCACCGCCGGATTCAAATTCTAACCCCCTCCCTCCAAATCCAATCCAACCATCATACCCTAAGGCTGTGTCATATTTGGCACAGCCTTATTTTGTCGCTCTCATTTTGCCCTCATTACCAAAATTATTGCTACTTTTGTAAATCAATTCACTTAATCAACACACTCCATGATGAATAATCTACTTAAAACATTTGCTTTTGCTGCTTTAGCACTCCCTCTCTCAGCCCCTCTTCAGGCCGAAGACACCACCATCCGCGTCTTCGATGAAGCTGTGTTCTACGACGGATACCTCCTCCGCAACATCCCCGAAGATGCCCCCACCGACGACGGCATACTCCGCAACTTCACCTACCTTTACTCCGTCAAACTCTCCGACGAGCAGCTCAACAAAATAGGCCAAAACCTCCACATGAACGTCTACATCAAAGCCTTCTGCGACAACTACGACCGTATCGGCAACATCAACCTCGCTCTCGTCCCAAAAGGCTCCGAAAAATACTGCGTCAACCACCAAGAACAGTCGCAAGACAACCTCCCCGAGGCTTGGCAAGGCCTCCCCGAAGCCGATTCCCGCATTGAACTCGGCCGATTCATAACCCCCTTCATGGACAAAAACAAACAGCCCGACACCGTCCCTTACACCTACGTCGTCGACTACCTGTCCTACATATTCCGCGACGCATCCCTCCGCGAAAAATACGACTACTGGATTGAATTCGAGCTCTTCGGTGTCCCCTACGCCGCACAAAGCCAAATCTCCGGATGCTCCGGCTGCAACTCCGTATTCTACGGCACCCTCGACTTCGTCACCAACTCCGACCCCCTCCCACTCACCGACCAAGACGTCTTCGTCCCCATAGTCATCAAACGCCCCGAATACAAAGGCGGCAACCTCAACAGCTACAACGCCACCGACATCGAAGGCCGTTGCCAAAAAACTTACACCTTTGAAGTCCCCGACGACTGCGAAGATGCACAAATACTCCTCATAACCTCCAAACACGGCGCTAACAGCGGCGGCGAAGAATACATCCGCAGAAAACACTACGTATACTTCGACGACGAGCTCGCGCTATACTACGTGCCCGGCCGCACCTCCTGCGAGCCCTTCCGCCAATACAACACACAGCTCAACGGCATCTACGGCTACTACGAAATGACCGACGACGAATGGCAATCATTCTCCAACTGGTGTCCCGGCGACGTCATCGACAACAACATCATATCCCTCGGTGCCGTAGCAGCCGGTACACACAAAATCACCATCAACGTCAAAAACGCCACCTTCAAAGACAACCAGGGCGACATCCCAGTCTCAATATTCTTCCAAGGCCTCAAAAACGGCAAAATCACCGGCCTGACTCCCATCAAGCCCGACATCAAATCATCAATCACCATCTGGGGTGGCAACTGCATCGTCAGCACACAAGCCCCCGTAGCCTCCCTCGAGCTCTACGACATCCAAGGCAACCTGCTGCGCACCATCCCCGCCGCCACCACCTTCTCAGTAGCCTCCCTGCCCAAAGGCATATACCTCCTCTCCGTCCAAACCACCGACGGCCTCGTCGAAACCCACAAATTCCGCCTCTAACCCCCTCAATCCGGATAATACAAATGAGGCTGTGTCATCTCAAATCATGACACAGCCTCATTTGCTGTCTATATATCGGCGGCCGGCGCTACGCTTTCGTGTCTATCCGGCCGGCGCCTCGCTTTCTGCGGCTTTCGCCGACGGGGTGGTGTTTATTTAATCAAAACCTTGCGGACGTGGCCATTCACCACCACCAGATAGATGCCCGGCTCCAGCTCGTAGCGGCTTTCGCCCTTACCCACAAGCACACCGTCGCATCCATACACCGCATTCATCCGAGAGTCCACCTCTATCCATCCGGCGCCGGTCTTCACCGACCCGCCTTCCGAGGCCGCAACCCCCTCAACTCCGGTGTCGATTTCTGAATAAATAGCTTTCACATTGTTGATCTCATCGTCGTCGGCCGCAAAGGTTATCAGCACACTATAGGCCGGATTGCAGCTCAGTGAGAACAGCTCTGTGCCGTCTTCCACCAGAGAATCAGCATACGTCTCATCGCTCTCGAGTGTCTTGGCCGCTGTCGGCGCAAATTCAGCTGAGCGTGTGCCATCTTTGGTCTCTGCGTAGATGCGGAAATCCTTCTCCAGCTTGTCAATGTTCACACTATAGCTGTTGGTCGCCTCCTCGTCAAGTGTCGCCTCTGTCATGTTGCCGTCGGCATCCTCTACGTAGTATTTCACATACTTCTTGCGGTAAGTCACCTTGAAATTCACCGGACCAAAGCCGTAGTCGTCAAATTCAATCCGCACATCGTAAACCTCCTCATCGCCAAAATTAAATGCATATTGGTTCTCTGTAAGCGACGAAATTACCTGCCCCGATTCCAGAGTCTCGCCCAGCTCATTGTCGGTTCCAAACACCACAGGCATATTAAGAAAGTTTTCGGTGCCAATTGTGAAATTCCCCGAGAACGATTCATATTCAAGGCTATAGTGTGTGTCTTCGCATGTGAATAACTCTGAAAAGTTGTCGGTACTCAAATAATAATATCTCTCGTAGCCTATAGCGGAGAGATATAGGTATGTGCTTTCTGCATCTCCTGAAGTTTCCAACTTAACATGCACATTATGGATAGTCTCAACGGTAGAATTAATCAATTCGTTTTCCGAGTCTATTAAGGGGTCATAATAGGCGAAATAATAGTAATTGCTATTTGGGTCTGTGAAATTCCAAAAAGAGATTTCCCCCTGCTCATTTATTTCGCTACTGCCATATTTCAAATAGGTCCCTATCGAACCCTCGGTATTGGCGGCATAGAGGTAAATAGGCATTGTGAGTGTACCGATTTCAGTCCTATATTCATAGTTGTAGTCATCCATATTTGTGAGGTAGTAGAATTCCGGTTGATTGTTTTTCACCTCCACAATTGCGAATTTTGTCAGCTTCTTCGCATCCTCATCTACCACACTATTATCAAAAACATCATAGCAATACTCTCCGTTATAAAGAAAGTATATATCGACATTGCTTGTTATTCTATCCCATATAAACTTCGATTCCTTTTCATCTTCAACTACCACAAGATTGCCTCCATCGTAAGCATAGTAGTTGCCATTAGAGTCGGAAAGGGTGTAGCTACATCCAAACTTGAGTTTTACTTGAAAGAAGCCATAATCCCACGCCCCATCTATGTTGCCATAGGGAGTCGGATATGCGGTCCCTCCGCCTCCTTCTCCTGATATATAAAATGTAGGCACATCATAGTCCATCGCTATTGTCACCGACAAGTGCGGCCGACCGGTGTTTTCGTAGTCGCGGTAATAGGTTATGGTATAGTCCCAACCGAATTTCGCTTCAAGCATAAATCTGTTAGTGCCGCTATAAGCAAAGTCATCGTAGGTAGCCTCTCCATAGTATTCAAATGGCGGTGTCACCGACTCCTCATCGCTTTGAGGCTCCATCGAAACCCCTCCTTCGGATGTGTCGATAGGCGAATCACTCTCTACCTGAATCTCCGTGTCTAAAAAGCGATAGTAATAGTTCTGATTCTTACTGCATTTAAACACATACACATAAGCATTGCCATCTTCGCTGTCCATTTGCACTCCGGTGTCGTCCCAGTCGCCCTCGAAGGTGCTCTTCAGATACACCTCGGCTTCCGCTCTCACGCCGGTGCCTACAAGCATTGCAATTAAGCAAATTGCGGACACTATTATGCGCCCGATTCTAATTCTTCTCATGTTGTCTATTTTTGAGTTAATATATTACCTTTGAGTGAGTTAAGTCACTATTATTCACGTCCTTTGAGTGAGTTAAGCCGCTATTATCCACATTTAATAAAAGCGCGAAGTCTTTTCCACTTCTATGGCACACTATATAGAGTAAGTCGAAATTGTAAGTCGGCTTTGAGTCTGCTTTTTGCCTCTTTGAGTCGGCCCGTAAGTCCTCTTTAAGCGGTCGTTGAATTGTCAGTTCATATATGAATCCACATCGGTATATAGTGCACCAATATATGATAACGTAAATTAACTTAAAAAAGTTTTATCCACCTCAAAAAAATTCCAATCCTCCCCGAAAATCTTCCGCTATGGACTCATCTCTCATCTCTCTTCCCTCTTCCCTCTTACCTTTTCCCTACAATGAGTATCGGCTGCTGCGAGACGGTGGCTCGTGCTGCCAGCAGGAAGCGGTCGGCCTTGGCCCGCGAACGGATCTTGAGCTTCTTGGCCAACTGTTCGGCCGTGAGAGGGTAGTTGCGTGTGGCAATGTTCATCTCGCTATTCTGCAGCTGTTTAGCCTCCGCGCCACCGGGCTTCATCACCCGCTCTATCTCAAACCGCCGCCCGGGAAACTGCTCGTAGCCCTCGGCGGAGTAGTAGAGGTGTGTGTTGGGGTGAAGCTTTGTCAAGGCATATGAGCGGTTGAGCCACGCGTAGCCGCCGCTCTTCATTATCGAAGCGTTTGGCTCATATATGTAGCCACCCTCGCTAAGCTCCGCCACATCAGTGAGATAGTTCTCGCAGGGCATCTCCTCGCCGTAGACAAACTCCAGCAGCTGAGGCTCCTCGGTGTCGCTCTCGAAATTCAGCGCCTTGACCATCACCGGCCCTCGCTCACCGCCGAAGCGGCACACACACACTATCTCCTTACACTCATTCTTCACCGAGAGTATCTGTATCTCACTCACATCGGGTAGCTGTTTCCTCACAGCTGCAATGTCGAGCATCGGCGAAGCCTTGACTATCAGGCTGTTGGCTTTGCTGCGTATCAACTCATAGTTGGCCACAATGTCGGGCGTGCAGTCGCTGAAGGCGTATGCGCGGCGGTTGTGAGCCATGCGGCGAGCCGGGTCCACAAATATAGTGTCGTAGCTCTCAGCACATTGGCGCAGATGCTCCAGTGAGTCGCAGCTTAGGATTTCTAAATTCTTAATACCGAGCACCTTGGCGTTGTGGCGTGCCACCTCCACGGTGGCTTCTTTCAGCTCGCAGGCTCTCACCCGAGCCGCCCGCCGCGACAGGAATATGTCGTCGATGCCCAGGCCGCCGGTCATGTCGAGCAGTGTGCACCCCTCGCTCACCAGTGAAGCGTGGTATTCGGCAAGTAGCTCCCCGGTGGATTGCTCCGCCGCCAGTGTCGACGGGAAGAGGAAATCCTCATGCGCAAGGAGCCGGGCCAACTTGCTTTTGCACTTCTGCCGACACTCTATTTGTGTGATGGCCTGCTCGGCGTCAAACCCCAATGTGCCGGCTTTCAAATACTTGAGCCTGAGCGCATTGGGGTCGCTATTAATGTTTGCGCTTATAAATCGGCGCATCTCGGGGTCTATCTCCATAGCCTTGCGGGTGAGTAGGGTAGTGGTCTGTTAATTATTGTCAGTCAGTGGGTTGTAGGCTAAGAGCTTTCTCTGTCAGTGGCTTAGTAAAGGAAGGTGAAGCCGGCTGATAGCGGTGTGATATCCGGGCCCATGCCCGCTTTAAACACCTTCATGGGCGAATAGCGCACATAGAGAGCCACCAGCGGGCAGAACTGCACGTTGGCCTTGAAGTCTACGGTAAACTTGCGCAGCAGGCTGCTCACACGCTCGGTGTCCTCAAAATTCCCCTTCTCGGAGGCCACGGTATATTTGGTGCACAACTTGCCGTAAGTGTTGGCATTCAGAATCACCGACAGGCCCAGATTCAGCGACGAGCGCAGGTGCCAATTGTAGCGTATGGGGAATTGCAGGCTGAAGGTCTTGAGCCTTGAAAAGTCGGGAGTGATGCCCTCGCCATATTCTGCAAGTGTCACAGCATCAGAGCCTTCGGGCCGAGTGAAACGTCGATCGCCTCCGGTGCGGTAGTTGCGCCAGTTAAGGCCCAGGCCCACACTCACGGCATTGTGGTTGTCGGCGCTGTGCCATTCCAGGCCCAGCAGCTGGTCTAAGGTGAGCTCAATGCTCTTGCCGGTGGCAAAGCGCGCTCCCGCCGGAGCATCCAGAGCCTTGATGAAGCCCACTGAGAAGCCCGAGAAGATTACCGAAAACGGCGAGCCCTCGCTGCATCGCATCTTCAAATTTGTGTAGGTGCGGCTCACCGAATACTTCTCATTCGGCTCATATTCATATCTATATTTCTGATAGCCACCGTTTTGCAGGTCCTTCACCTCAACGTTTAGCCCGTTTCTATTCTGGCTCACCACCACATCGGCATCCTGAGCATTGATTATTGTATCGGTGGGGGCCTGAGCGTATCCGGTGGCCCCGGTAGCTGCCATCAACAGGCTTGCACACAGCACTTTATATATCTTCATGACTTAGAAATTTAAGTTAACACCAAGCGAAATTCTCGACACTCTTTGCCCGTCGAAGTGCAGGAGCTCATCCATGGGCGAATATTTCACATACACACCCATATAGTCGGCCCATCCAATGGTGGCAAACACCTCCGGAGTGAAAAATCTCACATCGGTGGTAAACGAGTGTTTAGTGCGATTGTCGGAACTCTCCGAAGTGTAATATTTATTGGTCACATTGCCTTTCACATTCAGATTAAGGATAGCGCCGAAATTAAACGCCCAATCCTTGCTAATCTTCTGAGTCAGCAGCAGCGGGAATGTAATCGAATACAGGTCCAGGCGCGACGAGCCGCCCGCCACCTCGCCCTCGGCAAGGGTCAGGTCGTTGCCCACGCTTTTCAGATACTTATTGCCGCTCACCGACAAGGTGCTGTAGCCAAAGCCCACACCGCATGAAAACGTCGGCCCGCTCTTCCAAGGCTTCACACCCACGCCCACAAACTCGCTCACGGCTATCTCCCAGCCGGTGGTGAAATCCTTGCCGGGCCCAACAGGCATATTGGCGCCCACAAACACATTCTTCACAAAGCGTAGGGTAGTGGTGCCCTGCTTCTTCTCCTCGCTAAACGGCACATCTACAGTAGGCCGGCTGCCGCTGATGCTGTCGCCCGCCGGAGCTATGCTATATGAGTAATAGTAATTATCATTGCTGCCCGAGCCCTTAATTTGAAGGCTCGCCTTATCGCCTTGGCGTGTCAGCACCACATTCTTGGCCTCCTTAATCACTGCAATTGTGTCAGTCCAAGCCTTCTGCGGCTGCGAGCCGTAGGCTGCCCCGAAGCTCAATAGAGCGAAGGCCGCCAATGCTGCCCTTCTGCTTCTCCTTTTGTTCATTCTCTTGTATATCATTACGTTACACTTGTGGTTCCACATATCGGCGCCGGCCCTGCTGCCTCAGCAGCCCGCGGCCCCGCCTTTACTCCTGCAAATATAAGCAAAAATTCCTAATTACCACAACTCTTTCCAACAATGCCTCACCTCCATCTTCGGCCCTCTCAACCCTTTCGGCACGAAATTTGTTACCCCTCTATCCGGCGCCACTCCCTCCCCCCGAGGCGCCGCAACAAAAAAATATAAACCTCTTAATACTTCAAAATAGACATGGCAACAGGTAAAATTGGGGTTACTACTGAAAACATTTTCCCCGTAATCAAGAAATTCCTATATAGCGACCACGAAATCTTCCTCCGCGAGCTCGTCAGCAACGCTATCGACGCTACCGGCAAAATCAAAACCTTAGCCGCTTTCGGCGACTTCAAAGGCACCCTGGGCGACGACCTTCAGGTGCGCGTCTCCGTTGATAAAGAGGCCGGCACTCTCACCGTCTCCGACCATGGCATTGGCATGGATGCCGACGACATCAATAAGTATATCAATCAGATAGCCTTCTCCGGCGCCGAAGAATTCCTCGCCAAATATAAAGACAACGCCAACAGCATCATAGGCCACTTCGGCCTCGGATTCTACAGCGCCTTCATGGTCTCCACAAAGGTGGTGATTCGCTCCCTCTCATATAAGGAGGGCGCCAAGGCTGTGGAATGGTCGTGCGACGGCTCACCCGAATACTCCCTCACCGAAATAGAAAAAGCCGACCGTGGCACCGACATAATCCTATATATCGACGACGACAGCAAGCAATTCCTCGAGCAAGACAAAATCAACGAACTGCTCAAAAAATACTGCCGTTTCCTCCCCGTGCCCGTAATCTCCGGCAAACAGAAAGAGTGGAAAGACGGCAAATATGTCGACACCGACCGCGACAATGTGGTCAACGCCACCGAACCCCTCTGGACCAAGAAACCCGCCGACCTCACCGACGCCGACTACCTCAAGTTCTACCGCGAACTCATGCCAGGCCAAGACGACCCCATGTTCTGGATTCACCTCAACGTCGACTTCCCCTTCACCCTCACCGGAATCCTCTACTTCCCCAAAATCAAAAGCAATATCGATGTCCAGAAAAACCGCATCCAGCTCTATTGCAACCAAGTATATGTCACCGACCAAGTGGAAGGCGTCGTCCCCGAGTTTATGATGCTCATGCAGGGCGTTATAGACTCCCCCGACATCCCCCTCAACGTCTCTCGTAGCTACCTCCAGTCCGACTCCGAAGTGAAGAAAATCTCCGGCTACATCTCCAAAAAAGTGGCCGAAAAACTCGATAAACTCTTCTCCGACGACCGCAAAGCCTACGAGGCTAAATGGGACGACATAAAAATCTTCATCGAATACGGCATGCTCTCCGACCAGAAATTCTGCTCCTCGGCTCTCAAATTTGCCCTCCTCCGCGACGTCGACGCCGCCCACTTCACTTTCGATGAATACAAAACCCTCGTCGCCCCCACACAGACCGACAAGGATGGCAACATCATATACCTCTACGCCACCAACCCCACCGAGCAATACTCCTACATCCGAGCAGCCAAAGAGAAAGGCTACAGCGTGCTCCTCATGGACGGACAGCTCGACCCCCACTTCATCTCCATGCTCGAGCAGAAGCTCGAAAAAACTCGCCTCGTAAGAGTTGACAGCGACATCGTCGACCACCTCATCGTGAAAGACGACAAGAACGAGGCCGCCCTCTCTACCGACGAAACCGACATCCTCTCCACCATGTTCCGCAGCCGCATCCCCGCTGTCGAAAAGGCCGAATTCCTCGTGCAATTTGAAGCCCTCGGCGCCGCTGCTGCCCCCGCCACCATCACCCAAAACGAATTCATGCGCCGCATGAAAGAGATGAGCCGTATGCAGCCCGGCATGGACTTCTATGGCGACATGCCCGACACTTTCTCACTGATTGTCAACACCGACCATCCCGCAGTTAAAGCAATAATTGAGGCCGCCGCTGCCGACATCCGTCCCACCGTCGACCCCCTGCGCTCCCAAATAGCCTCAATCAACGCCTCCATAGCCGACCTCCGCAAGCAAGCCGACGCCCTCAAAGCCGACACCGCCAA
>CAYVAK010000007.1:0-3861 GCA_964448425.1 uncultured Sangeribacter sp. | reverse complement strand
GAAGCGCAAGTAGCCGACCTCCGCAAGCAAGAGCACGACGCCGAAACCGCCTACGCCGCCACCCTCCCCAAAGTGCGTCAAGTGATCGACCTCTCCCTCCTTGCCGCCGGACTGCTCAAAGGCCAAGCCCTCTCCGAGTTCATCGCCCGCTCCGCCTCCCTCCTCTAACCCCCTCCTTGGCGCCCCTCCCGGCGGCATCAAGACCCACCTATACCGAGGCTGCCCCCAAAGCAGCCTCGGCCTTTTTTCACACACCTACCTACTGTTCGGACCCTCATGCCACCACGGTGCATCCACCCTCCCGCCACCGCTGTGTATCCACCGCCGACTATCGGTTCGCCCGGGGGCAAAAATTAAGCAGGAGGCGATTCTCATCGACTCCTGCGTAGGGGAATTATGATTTGGTTGGGAATATTATGGTTGAATAAAAATATGCTTTCTCGTTTTAGGTGGTGCTGTATTGCTTATTGCTCTCGCCGAGCCGGCGAGTGCTATTTCACTTTAAGCACTTGGTTGGGACGGATGTCGGCGGTCTCTGATAAGCCGTTGAGCTTGCAGAGGGTGCGCACCGAAATACCGTTTTTCTTCGCAATCGCTGCCAGGGTGTCGCCCGCCTTCACAGTGTAAGTGGTGCGCTCATTGCCGGCGGTGTAGCCGCTCTTGCCGCTTGTGGTTGCTGATGCCATCGGGGCGGCAGCGCCTTTGTGAGCCTGTGTGTAAGTGCTCTTTGTGAAGGTGTAGGTGTCGGAGAACAGGCGGCCGTTGGCGTAGTCTACAATAGCCATCGGGTTGATAGCGTAGCCCATGTAGCGAGTCTCGAAGTGAAGGTGAGGACCTGTGCTGCGGCCTGTGCTTCCGCCAAGGGCGATAGGCTGGCCCGCTTTCACCTCTTGGTCGGGCTTAACCAGGAAGCGGTTAAGGTGGCCATACACTGTCTCAAGCTTGTTGGGGTGGCGGATAATGATGTAGTTGCCGTAGCCCTTAGCCTCGAAGTTGGTGAGGCGCACTTTGCCGTCGAAGGCTGCGTAGATGGTGTCGTTGCTCTTGATGTGGATATCCATGCCCTTGTGCATTCTGCCGAATTTCTTGCGGTAGCCGTAGGGCGAGGTCACCAAGCGGGTCTTTGTCGGCATCGAGAAGCCGCGCAGGTTGATCACCGCTGAGTTGGGCACTTGCGACTCGTTGAAGGGGTTGACACGGCGGCTGTTCCAGCCCTCGGTGTAGATATCTATTTCGGGCTCTTGCTCTTCAAAACCGAAGTCGATAAACGACGACTCCTGCATTTTGATTTGCTCTTTTGCGTCGGTAGCCTTTGCTATCAAGCCCTTGTGAGCTTTTGCGTGAGGGTTCGACTGTGCATTGACTCCTATGGCCGTGGCAGCTATCACTGCTACGGATAATATTTTTCTAAGCTGTATTCTCATATTCTGTAGCTTTTTTCTTAGTTCTAAATTATTTCATCCGCTGCATAGAGGCTGCGAATGTTGGAAGCTGTGTAGTCGCATATTTCCTCAGGTTTGAAAAATCTGCGAATCTCTATCTCTGCGTTCTCTACACTGTCGGATGCATGAACTATGTTCTCTTGATTGCTCATCGAGAAATCGCCTCTGATGGTGCCCGGAGCCGCTTTTCGGCCATTGGTCACACCGCATAGGGCGCGGAAGGTACTCACTGCTTCTACTCCTTTCAGGCACATCACTACCACCGGCGTGGCGGTCATCGACTCTACGATGTGAGGGAAGAATGGCTTCTCCACTAAGTGGGCATAGTGCTCGCGAAGCAGTGCCTCGTCGAGTTGCATCATCTTCATGCCTATTATCTGTAGGCCCTTGTTGCTGATGCGGTCTATTACCTTGCCTGTTATCCCTCGCGCTATCGCTGAAGGCTTAAGTATAGCTAAAGTTTTCTCCATAGTTTCATTAACAATTTTTAATGATTCGGCTTCCTTATGCTCAAAGTTAAGCATTAATCAAGTCCAATCCTAATTTTTTCGCAATTAAAATTTCTTAATTTTCAGCATTTTACCTATCCAAGAGGGGCTAACTGCCCAAAATTCAGTGGTTTGGAGCAAAAATGTGTTTTACAACATATTTTCTGCGTTTTGCACATTGCTTTTTTGAGTGTGCAAAAATCGTGGCTCCTAAAGTGTGAAAGAATGTTAATGGCAAAATAAGCAATTACTTTTCAGTTGATTACTGATTTCGCCTGTTTCAATTTTAAGATTTGACACCTGAAATTTTCTTCGTTTCGCAAATCTTAGTCGGCCTGTTAGTAGTTTGAATTGATATTATAGTTAACTTTGTGGGGATTTAAATGTTTACCCCCTAAAGGTAGTTTTTCAATTTTATAACAGTTGCTTATGTGCTTTCACTCCACCATATCGGCCCTGACGCTCGCCATCACTACCGGACATGGCGCTTCGGGTTCTTTCGACAAAGTTATCGACCTGCCGGGCATCGCCGGCGAGAGCACCCATTTTGTGGCCTCCGTGCTCATGGTCATAGTCAAATGGCTCTTGACATTCCTTGGTTTGCAGTCCAACCAGGCCGTGGTGGCGGTGCTCTACGCCTCCCTTGCCATGGTGCTGGCCTATTTCATCGGTGCATTCGTGAAGTGGGCCGTCCTAAAGGTGGTGAAAAAGGTGAGCGACCACACCAACAATCGCCTCATCATAGACATGCGCAAGGCCAACTTCTTCAGCAAGTGCAGTCGCCTCATCCCGCCGCTGGTCATGGTGGCGTTGCTGCAATTTGCCTTCACATCTTCCAACACCATAATACGCTGGCTCTTCAACGCCCTCTCAATATACATCTGCTTCGTGGCCGCCATAGCCCTCAACGCCCTTATCCTGGTGATTTGGATACGCATCGACGAGCGCGAAAACAAAAAGCGGCTACCGCTTAAAGGCATCGTGCAGCTCATCAAAGGTGTGGTATGGATTATGACCGCAATCGTGATTATATGCATCATCTTCGACAAGTCGCCCGCCACTCTCTTAGCCGGTCTCGGTGCCTTCGCCGCCGTGCTGATGCTGGTGTTCAAAGACTCCATTCTGGGCGTCGTGGCCGGAGTGCAACTGGCCGAAAACGATATGCTGCGCGTAGGCGACTGGATTGTGGTCGACGGCACTAAGGCCAACGGCAATGTGGTAGAAGTGACCCTCACCTCCGTAAAGGTCTTAAACTGGGATAAAACCATCACCACCTTGCCCCCTTATTCCCTCGTCTCCGGCTCATTCACCAACTATCGCACCATGTCGCAGAGCGGCACCCGTCGCATCATGCGCGTCTACCTCATCGACGCCGACAGTGTCGTGGCTCTCTCCCCCTCCGACCTCAACCGCATAAAGGAGGAAGTGCCGCAGATGAGCAGCTACATCGAGGCAAAACAAGCGCAAGCCGCCGAAGGCACCACCCGCAATGTCGCCAACCCTGACAAATTGGCAGACGGCACCATAGAGACCAACCTCGGCCTCATGCGCGCCTACACCAAAATATATCTGGATTCAAATCCTCACATCTCCCACAACGACTTCTGCTTTGTAAAGACCTGTGAGCAAACACCTTCCGGCATCCCATTGCAGATTTACTGCTTCACCAACACCTCAGTGTGGACCGAATACGAAGCCATACAGTCGGAGATTTTCGAGCACATAGCAGTGATGTTGCCCAAATTCAAGCTCTACATATTTGAGAATCCTACCGGTCGCGACACCGTCAACGAAGGCTACCTGGAAGCCAACAACGACCCCGCCAAAATCTACGGCCTCCCATTCCCCTTCATGACCGACCTCCCCTCCAAATAGCCCCTCCATCCCCGCCCCTCCATCCCTCGCGTCATCCACCCTCCATGCAGGGATGC
>CAYVAK010000006.1:0-31019 GCA_964448425.1 uncultured Sangeribacter sp. | reverse complement strand
AGTTCCACCCCACCGCGCTCTATCACCCCGGCGACCGCCCCTCATTCCTCATCACCGAGGCTATGCGCGGCTACGGCGCTGTGCTTCGCGGCCTCGACGGCGAAGAGTTCAGGCAGAAATACGACTCACGCCTCTCCCTGGCTCCTCGCGACATTGTGGCCCGCGCCATCGACTCCGAAATGAAAGCACACGGCACCGACCATGTCTACCTGGATGTGACCCACAAAGACCCCGAGGAGACACGCCACCACTTCCCCAACATCTACGAGAAATGCCTCTCCCTTGGCATCGACATAACCAAAGACTACATCCCCGTAGCACCGGCCGCCCACTACCTCTGCGGCGGTATTAAGGTAGACCTCAACGGCGAAAGCACCATCAAACGCCTCTACGCCGTGGGCGAATGTAGCTGCACCGGCCTGCACGGCGGCAACCGCCTGGCCTCCAACTCCCTGATTGAGGCTGTGGTATATGCCGACGCAGCCGCCCACCACGCTCAAGAATTTATCGGCGACTACGAGATTCGCACCGATGTGCCCGACTGGAACGACGAAGGCACAGCCCACCCCGAAGAGATGGTGCTCATCACTCAATCCATGAAGGAGGTGAACCAAATACTCAGCTACTACGTAGGTATTGTGCGTAGCGACCTGCGCCTCCGGCGCGCTTGGAGCCGCCTTGACATCCTCTACGAAGAGACCGAACGCCTCTTCAAAGAGAGCAAACCGGAACGCCAACTCTGCGAGCTCCGCAACATGATCAACATCGGCTACCTGATTATGCGCCAAGCCATGGCCCGCAAAGAGAGCCGCGGCCTGCACTTCTCGGTAGACTATCCACCGGTGACCAGAAACAAACATTAAAAACCAGAACTCCTCTCCCCCCTTCAGCCCATGCGTCACTACAATAAACTGATGCTGCCGGTGGCCGCCTTAGCCCTGCTTGCGCCCACTCTGCTGCCGGCCCGCCAAAACAAAAACAGCCACGATGCCGCTGTGGCCCGCAACCTCAACACATTCTCCTCCATTGTGCGCGAAGTAGAGGCCCTTTATGTCGACACCATCAACGTGGATAAAATATTCCGCGCCGCCATCGACTCATACCTCGACGAGATTGACCCTTACACCACCTACTTCACCGAAGAGGAAAGCGAGGAATTCTCAACCATGACCTACGGCGAATATGCCGGCATTGGCAGCTACATTCAGCAGATTGACAACTATGTGACCCTGAGCGGTGTACACAAAAATTCACCCGCCGAGCTGGCCGGACTCAAAACCGGCGACCAAATACTCAAAATTGACACCATCGACGCCAAAGGGTTCTCAACCGACGACGCCAAAAAACGCCTCATGGGGCCCGCCGGCACTGATGTCAACCTCACAGTGCTCCGCCCCTACAACGGCGCCGACTCCGTGATTTCTGTCACCGTGAAACGCAAAAAAATGGTGATTCCTTCCGTGTCCTACTCCACCGTGACCCCACAAGGCATCGGCTACATAAGGCTCACTTCATTCATGGATAAGAGCGCTGCCGAGGTGAGAAGCGCTGCCGAAGAGATGAAAGCCAACCCCAACCTTAAAGGCATTGTGCTCGATCTGCGCGGCAACGGCGGCGGCCTGCTTGAAAGCGCCGTCGACATTGTAAACCTCTTTGTAGACAAAGGTGTGGAAGTGATTCGCACCAAGGGCAGAGACAAATCGTCGGAGAAAATCTACAAGACCACCAAATCGGCACTCCTGCCCTCCACGCCCCTTGCAGTGCTCATCGACGGCGGTAGCGCCTCAGCCTCCGAAATCACCGCCGGTGCCCTCCAAGACCTCGACAGAGCCGTGCTGTTAGGCTCCAACTCCTATGGCAAAGGACTGGTGCAGACGGTGCGCCCGCTCCCCTATGGCGCCATGGTGAAAATCACCACCTCACGCTATTACATCCCCTCCGGACGCCTTATCCAAGCCCTCGACTACACCAACCGCAACGAAGACGGCTCCCCGGGCATCACCCCCGACTCCCTGGCCAACTCCTTCAAGACCCTCCACGGCCGAACTGTCAAGGATGGCGGCGGCCTCAAGCCCGACATTGAAATCGAGTGGATGAAGCCCTCAAGGCTGGTCTACAACCTGGTGAACGACAATTGGATTTTCAACTACGCCACCAAATATGCCGCCTCACACCCGCAAGCGCCCGACATCGACAGCTTTGAAATCACCGACAGCATCTATGCCGACTTCAAAGCATTCATCGACCCCGAAAAGCTGCACTACGATAAGGTGTGCGACCAAGTGATCAAGTCGCTGCGCGAAAATGCCAAGCTCGAAGGCTACATGACCGACGAAGTGTCGGCACAAATCGACTCCCTGGCCCTCGCCCTGACCCACGATCTGGACCACGACCTTGACATTAAGCGCGACGATATATCCTCACTCCTGGGCCCGGAAATTGTGTCGCGCTACTATTACACCGAAGGCAGTGCGGCCCAAGACCTCAAGCACGACGAAGGCTTTGAAAAGGCCTCCGAAATTCTCCTCGACCCCGCACGATATCACAAAATCCTTAACCCTTAATCTCACCCACACCCGCACACAGAGCTGAATGTCGCTACAGTCGCTACTCCCCATATTCACCGCCTCCTCTCGCCTCAAGGAGATTGAAAGCCTCCTGAGCAACAAGAAAGTGAGCCGGATGGCTGTCAAAGGGCTTGCCGGCTCCTCGGCAGCCGTGCTCGCAGCCTCGCTCAAACCGGCCAAAAAGCCCTACATCTTCATTGCCAACGATGCCGACGACGCCGGATACGTGTACCACGACCTATGCCAGCTCCTCGACCCCTCAGCCATTCAGATTCTCCCCTCAGCCTATAAGCGCGACATCAAATACGGCCATATCGACCCTCCGGCGCAGATTCTGCGCACCGCCACTCTGGAAGCATTCGCCCTGAAAGAGACTCGCTGGATTGTGACCTATCCGGAGGCCCTTGCCGAAAAGGTGCCTCAGCAAGACGACCTCTCGGAGAGCACCCTGCACCTGGTGGCCGGCAAGAATGCCGACATCGAAGCCACCGTCAAAAAGCTCCTCGAACTCGGATTCTTCAAGACCGACTATGTGTATGAGCCCGGGCAGTTTGCCCGCCGCGGCTCCATACTCGATGTCTACTCCTACGCCAACGAGCTCCCTTACCGAATAGACTTCTTCGACGACGAAATAGACTCCATACGCACCTTCAATGTCGAGACTCAGCTGAGCGAAGAGCGCATCAGCGCCATCGACATTGTGAGCAGCCTCCACTCCCCCTCAGCCTCCGAGGGTGTGTCGTTTACCCTCTTCACCGGCCCCTGCACAGCCTTCTGCCGCGACTACGGCTCGCTGCTGGCACGTGTGCACGCCATCACCCAAGAGTCAATCTCGGCCTCCGTGATTGAATCGGGCGAGGGCGACACCGAAGCCATGAACCAGGTGGTGGACTTCGAGGAGTTTTCAGCCTCCCTCTCCCTATTTAAAATAGTGGAGATAGCCTCCGCATCCTCGCGCGAATATGCGCCCGAAATTCCCGCGGTCGACTTCCAAGCCACACCTCAAGGCATCTACCATAAGAACTTCGAGCTTATCTCATCCAGCTTCCACGACCTCCTCAAAGAGGGCTACAAGCTATATATACTCTCCGACTCACGGCAGCAAACCGAACGCCTCAAGGCCATCTTCGCCGACCGCGGCGACGACATCCCCTTCAGCGCCGTGCTCGGCACCCTCCACGAAGGCTTCGTGGACCACCCCTCCAAATGCTGCTTCTTCACCGACCATCAAATCTTCGACCGATTCCACAAATACACCCTCCGCTCCGAAAAAGCCCGCAGCGGAAAGCTCGCCTTCTCCCTCAAAGAGCTCAACTCTATTGAGCCCGGCGACTATATTGTGCACATTGACCACGGCATAGGACGCTTCGGCGGCCTGGTGCGCACCAATGTGAGCGGCAAGACTCAAGAGATGATTAAGCTCATCTACGCCGGCGACGACATCATTTTTGTGAGCATCCACGCCCTGCACAAGCTCTCCAAATACCGCGGCAAAGACGGCGTGCCCCCTAAAATCAATAAGCTGGGCACCGGCGCTTGGAACCGCATCAAGGAGCGCACCAAGACCAAGCTCAAAGAGATTGCCCGCGACCTCATTAAGCTCTACGCCGCGCGCCGCGAAGAGAAAGGGTTTGCCTTCTCCCCCGACACCTACCTGCAACATGAGCTCGAGGCCGGCTTCATCTACGAAGACACCCCCGACCAGCTCGCCGCCACCAAAGCGGTGAAGGCCGACATGGAGGCCCCCAAACCGATGGACCGCCTCATATGCGGCGATGTGGGCTTCGGCAAGACAGAAATAGCCATTAGAGCCGCCTTCAAAGCAGCCGTAGACGGCAAACAGACAGCCGTTCTCGTGCCCACCACCGTGCTGGCCTTCCAGCACTATCAGACATTCTCGGAGCGCCTCAAAGAGCTCCCCGTCACCGTGGCTTTCCTCTCGCGCGCCGTGAAGCCCAAAAGGGTGAAAGAGATTCTCGCCGACCTCGCCGAGGGCAAAATCGACATCATAATCGGCACTCATAAGCTCATTGGCAAAACCGTGAAATTCCACGACTTGGGCCTGCTCGTCATCGACGAGGAACAGAAGTTTGGCGTGGCTGTTAAAGAGAAGCTCAAACAGCTCAAAGTAAATGTCGACACCCTCACCATGTCGGCTACCCCCATACCGCGCACCCTCCAATTCTCCCTGATGGGCGCGCGCGACCTCAGCAACCTCAAGACACCGCCGGCCAACCGCCAACCTATAATCACCACCGTAGCCGTATCCTCCGAAGATATCATTGCCGAGGCCGTGGGCTTCGAGATTAGTCGCGGCGGCCAAGTGTTCTTCATCTGCAACCGCATAGAGCGCCAAGGCCAAATCCACAATATGCTCAACCGACTGGTGCCCGGCGTCAAAGTGGTGGAGGCCCACGGCCAGATGCCGCCCGACAAACTCGAACAGGCCATCTGCGACTTCTCAAATCGCGACTACGATGTGCTGCTGGCCACCACCATTGTGGAAAGCGGCATCGATATGCCCAATGTCAACACTATCATAATCGACAACGCTCAGAACTTCGGCCTCTCAGAGCTCCATCAGCTCCGCGGCCGTGTGGGCCGCAGCTCCCGCAAAGCTTTCTGCTATATGCTCACACCACCCACCGACCTCATTTCGCAAGTGGCACGCCGCCGCCTGCAAGCCATTGAGAGCTTCTCCGACCTGGGCAGCGGCATACATATTGCCATGCAAGACCTCGACATACGTGGCGCCGGCAACCTGCTGGGCGCCGAGCAGAGCGGTTTCATTGCCGACCTGGGCTACGAGGCCTACCAGAAGATTCTCAAAGAGTCGGTCACCGAGCTTAAGACTGAAGAATTTGCCGATACATTTACCGACGAGGCCGCCGGCAAACAGGAAGAATTTACCGCCGACTGCTCAATAGAGAGCGACCTGGAGCTGCTTATTCCGCCCTCTTATGTGCCCAAAGAGAGCGAACGCATAGCCCTCTATCGCGAGCTCGACAACATGGAGACTCAAGCCGACATCGACGGCTTCCGCGCCCGAATGCTCGACCGCTTCGGAGCCCTCCCCCACATCACCGAAGAGCTTATACGCATTGTCCCCCTGCGCGCTCAAGCCAAGCAACTGGGCATCGAAAAGCTTTTCCTCAAACAGGGCAAAATGTTCCTCTACTTTGTGGGCGAAGACAACAAGGCCTACTACCGCTCGCCGGCCTTCGGACGAGTGCTCACCTACATGCAGCAGAACCCGCGCACCACACGTCTGCGCGACAAATCGGGCGTGCGCTCCATGGTGATAGAGAGTGTCACCACCGTTGAGTCGGCCCTGGCCATCCTGCGCCTCATCGCCACCCTCCCCGCCGCATAATTCCGCACAAATCCACCCGCAAACACATAACACAAGAGGCCGCGACCCCCGTGGGGGTCACAGCCTCTCTTTGCTGTTTATGCACCCGCCGACGAGGGCGGCACATCTTTATTTCTTGAAGATTTTCTTTGCTATTGCCGAAGGGATAGCTTCCTTGTTGACAATCACAGAGATAGTCTTAGCTTTCACGTAAGCCTCGCTCACATAGAAGAAGCCGTCGTAGACCTGATTGGTGTCCCAAGAATTTTTCACCTTATAGTAGCGTTTGCCGTTCTGGTCGGTGGCATAGCCCACAATCTCCATACCGTGGTCGTCGGTAGTCTCTTTGCGGTCGAAGCCCTCTTGGCGCGACTCTTGAGTCACCTCCTGCTCCTCGCAAGGGCCGGTGATTTCATACATCTCAGAGTTGCGCTCCTTGTCGGAGAGTTTCACCCAACGAGAGAGCTCGGTGTCGGTCATATCCTTTTTGTCCTTAGCCACAGGCAGCAGAGCGTAGCCTTTAGCCCACACGAATCCGGGCTCGCTGACATCGGCGGCCCAAGCAATGGGATAACCGTTCTCCACAGCGTTGTCGATAATAGCCTTAAGCTCGTCGAGCTGCACATTGTAGGAGTAAGCCCAGAGCCAGTTGTCTTCCACCTCTACGGGGAATGAGGTGTAGAAGGGGTGGTGGCTCCACGAAGTGATTGATACATAGTCGTCCATGTTGAGCGGCAGCGACTTGGCAAAACTCTCCGGGGTGTAGGTTTTACCCTTATAGGTGAAGGAGGCGGGCACTTGGCCGAAATAGCCGTCGATGATGCCGGAGAATCCCTTCTTCCAGCCGGTGGTGAGCTTCTTCGATGAATTTTTCAGCACACCGTTGAGATAGCCGTCCATAGCGTCGAAAAACTCATAGTGGGAGTGCTTATCTTCGCCATATTGCAGGCCGGTGTAGGCCTCATCGGGCATCATGCCGTAGTTGCGCCACACATATATAGGGTCAATGCCGGCACCGCCCTGAGCGAAGTTAATCTTTCCGCCCATTCTGATATATTTGTCGGCCTTATCTTCATAGCATTTTCTCACCACATACATTTCCGAGAGATGCACCTCTTCGCCGCCTTTGCGAAGTATCTCATCCTCAAGAAATGAGTTTGTGGAGAAGCACCAACATGTGCCCGACTTGTTTTGATCTTTCACCGGGGTGCTCTTAATCACTTTCACGTCGGTGAATTTAAATCCGGTAGAGTCCGGATTTACCGGTTCGGCCTTATCGGCCATGACCGGCAGTGCAGCCATTGCAAGCGCAATAAGTGTAATGTTTTTTTTCATGACATTATAAATTGATTTCCGGTCGGGCCACCGGGGGTGATGAGCCGGCCGGGAGGTGAATAATCTCTTAAACGTTGAAGCGGAAGTGCATTATGTCGCCGTCGTTCACCACATAATCCTTGCCCTCCACAGCGAGCTTACCGGCCTCTTTCACCGCCTGCTCACCGCCAAGAGCCACATAGTCGGGATATTTAATCACTTCGGCGCGGATGAAGCCCTTCTCAAAGTCGGTGTGGATGACGCCGGCACATTGCGGAGCCTTGGAGCCGCGCAGGAATGTCCAGGCGCGCACCTCGTCGGCACCGGCAGTGAAGAAGGTCTGAAGGTCTAAGAGCGCATAGGCCGCGCGTATCAGGCGGCTCACACCGCTCTCTTCCAAGCCTATCTCTTGCAGAAACTCTTGTCGCTCCTCATAGGTGTCGAGCTCGGCAATCTCGCTCTCTGTCTGTGCCGCTACTATAAGCATTCCGGCATTCTCATCTTTAATAGCCTCACGCACTGCATCGACATATTTATTGCCGGAAGCGGCCGAAGCATCGTCGACATTGCACACATAGAGCACCGGCTTGGAGGTGAGCAGAAACAGCTCGCGAGCTATCTTCATCTCCTCCTTGCTCTCAAATTGCACCGAACGGGCCGGCTTGCCGGCCAGCAATGCCTCCTGATAGGCTTGCAGCACCGCTACTTGTGTTTTGGCGCTCTTGTCGCCGCCGGTCTGCGCCTGCTTAATGGTCTTGGCCAAGCGCGACTCCACGGTCTCAAGGTCTTTTATTTGGAGCTCCATGTCTATGATTTCTTTGTCGCGCACGGGGTCGACACTGCCATCTACATGGGTTATGTTGTCGTCGTCGAAGCAGCGAAGCACATGGATTATTGCATCCGTCTCGCGGATGTTGGCCAGAAACTTATTGCCCAGACCCTCACCCTTTGAGGCGCCCTTCACGAGGCCCGCTATATCTACTATCTCTACTGTGGCGGGAACCACACTGCGCGGATTGCACATCTCCACCAGCTTGTTGAGTCGCTCATCGGGCACGGTGATTACTCCCACATTGGGTTCTATGGTGCAGAACGGGAAATTGGCCGACTGCGCTTTCGCATTGCTCAAACAATTAAATAGGGTAGACTTTCCGACATTAGGAAGGCCTACTATGCCGCATTGTAATGCCATCTTTTATTTCTCTTTGTTGTTTTGTGCTATTCTTTTATGCAAAATTAGGCAAAAAACTCCAAATCTACAACTTAGACCCCGTTCCACAAAATTTGTTAACGCCAAGGTCGCAGATGTGCCCCGGATTTAGCCTTGCAGACGAAGGAGTATAGCGAGCTATTCGACTGAGTCAAAAGGCTAAAGATGGGGTGCAGCTGCGAGACAGTAGTAATTTTAAACAGCCGAGATAACAATCAGTCTCGCAATTATTTTTTTAACAGGGGTGTATCGTCCTGAAATAGATTTACTTGGGAGGTAAGTTATTTCAGGACGATACAGTCTTAACCTCCGCTTCTCGCCCCCCGGAAAGCCACTGAAACAGCAAATGTGAAAACGTTAACATTTCACTTTGCATTATTTAACTATGCAAAGTGCCTCCGCATAAAATTTGATTACTAATTTTGCACCGTAAATAAGCGCAAGCTTTGATTTTTAACTTTTATAGCACACCGGGCAGCACTAAACAAAAGCAATCTCTTCTATCTTAGTGAAGACCTTTATTCGCCTCTTCACTCCCTGCCACGATATGCATATATACGTTTTTGTGAATCATATACTCAAAAACTAAAGTTTAATATTCATTCCATGCACGAGATATTCACATCTCTTGCAGGCTCCTTGCGCGCGTTCAGCATCTCTCCACCCCACAACATGCGAAAAACACACATGGGATAATCAAACTATCACCTGTAAGTAGGGAGGGTGCAACCGCGCATAACGGTTACACCCTCTTCTCATGCCCGGCCACCACCCATCAATAGCCAGCCACCACCCCGCGATAGCCGGCAAAAACCTCCACTCAACGACCGCAACCCTCCACACAAATCGCCGAGACCCACACTCACGCCGGCGAGGCCTACACACGTGCCGCCTAGGCCCACTCAAATGCAAGCGGGACAAGCGTATTTGTGAAATTTTATTAAAAATACACCAAAGAGCGCAATATTAACAAATTATTAGCTAATTTTACCGCGGAAAAGCAGCCAGGCTCCAGAACCGATTTTTTCGATTCTGCCCCGAATTAGAATCTATCGCGTTTCACTCACGCCACTGTGACTCAATCTGTAAATGATCCCTCTCACCGCGACCTAAGCCAAACACATTCTTTCCAAACAACTGCTCTGCGTCAATAGTGACGCGTAGTCTCATCTTAACTTTAATTAGGAATTATAAGCAATGAAAAAACAGCTATTATCTGCGTTTCTATGCATCCTGCTTACATCCCTTGCGCATGCCGACAGCCTATTCAACTCCGAATTAGCTCTCAACGCGCCCACTGTAAGCTACAGCGACAATGGGACCGAGAATTCGTTCTCCGGAATCTACGACAGCCCGGTAACTATCGCCGCCGGCACTGCCCTCTATCTGAGCAGCTACACCTCATCGGCCGCTTCTGATGGAGAGACCACCTATTTCAACTACGCCACCAAATTTAATGTGACCCATGGTGGCACCACCACTGTCTACGAAGCCGACAGCGACGGCAAAGCCATGTTTGCTCCCGGCACCCTCGCCGACGAAGGTGAATACGTGATTACAGCCATCGACAGCAACGATGCAGAAAGTTCACCCACCACCTTCACTGTGGTGTATTTGCGCCCCGACCTCACTCTGCCCACGCCCACGGTGAAATACACCCTCGACGGCACCGAGACAGAGATTCAAAACCAAGGCACCTACGCCCTTGCCGCCAACACCCACCTCAACCTCAAGTGCTACGCGGGAGGCTGGCTCGGCCCTGTCTACTTCAGCGCCATCCCCGAGCACATATATGTGAAAGTGGGCGATGTGACAGCCGACCCGCAAGTCTACACCTACGGCGACGCCGGATACGATGTGACCACCGCCGGCGACTACGACATCTGGGCCGTGGATGCCTCCGGCAACGAGACAGGCCATGTCCGCTTCACTGTTACCCTCTCCGAGCAGACCGACCCCACCGCCTCACTCACCCTGCCCGCTCCAACAGTGCAATTCTCTATGGGTGAAGGCACCATCCAACTGGCGGACGGCAGCACCTGCACCATCTACTTCAACACCAACCTGAGCCTCCAGAGCTACGCCGACACATGGGTGGACGGTGTGCACTACTCCAAAGTAGCCAAACAGATTTACGTGAAATGTGGCGAGATGGAAACCGAAGCGCCCACCACCTACGAATACGGCAACGCCGGCTACGTGGTGCTCCTCCCCGGCGACTACGACGTGTGGGGTGTGGACGACGACGGCAATGAGACCCCTCACACCAAATTCACTCTGATAATCAACACTCCTTCCGGCACCCCGACTCTGCCCACCATCTACACCGTCAACACCTACGACCCCTCGGCCGGCAGCTATGACACCGAGCTGGAGCTCACCAACGGCGCCACCTACGACTTCTATCCCGGCGGCACCACAAGCATCTATGTGCGCCCCATACAGGATGCCACAAGCCTCTACATCATTAACCCCGTAACCCGCGACAACTCCACTATTCAGCTCTCCGGCACCGACTATGAGACCTCCGACTACAAGTTCACCCTCTTCAACGGCGGAACCCTGATATTTGCGGCCCTCAACGACAACGGCTACGGACCCCAATTCACAGTGAACTTCAACCCCATAGCTCCCGCCGCGCCCATTATATCCTACGGCGACACCGACCCCGACGCTGTGGATATCCGCAAAGACAAAGCCTCAAGCATTGCCTCGGCCGACGAGGACGGCATTGTGGAAGTTTACCCCAATGAGATTGTGACCTGCACCTCCTACGGCGCTCAATTCTGGAAATGGGTGGGCCCCGACGGTGAAGGCGAAGACTCCTACGAGAACCGCGGCAGCGACTCCCCGTGGCGCACCAACGCCTCGGCCGGCGCTGTGGCTCAATACGAATACGGTGGCCATGTGCGCATCACCCAAGAGGGCGCCTACACCTTCCAAGGCTCCTGCTACAAAAACGGCACCCACGACGAACGCCTGCTCTCAGAGCCCGTGACCATCACCTTCAAATTTAAAGATAAAGAAAACTTTGCCCGCATCAACACCAAAGAGCAACTCGAAGCCGCTGTGGGCCACGAGATTGTGATAGGCTGCGACTTCGGACCCTCTCACACCGGCAAACTGATGCGCTTCTACGACCCCGAGGCCGAAGCCTTCTATGGACACGACATGTTTGAATACCTCGCCAAAGACGAAATATGGTCGGACGCCGACGCCTATCAGCTCTTCATACTCCAGAAAGCCGACGGTGTGGACGACGGCTACTACCTGAAAGCCGCCAACGGCGAACACAAAGACGCCTACCTATCTCTGAGCGACGGCACCGTGAAATTCATATCCGACCAACAGAGCGCCACCAAAAAGGCCTCCGATGCCACCGACCCCAAGCTTGTGAATATCACAATCACCAACCAACAAGCCACCCTGCTCTTCGGCGGCGATACCGACAACAAGCTAATGTATAGCTCCGACGACCGCAAATTTGACCTTTACCCCACCGACTCCAATACCTCCGGCACATGGTCAAACTATGTCACATACCTCTACTCCTCTTGGAGCGACCCCGTGAACAACTTCGACGACATACCCACCGGCGCCGACCTCGACGACGACGAGGATGTGCACATTGCCAAAGCACAAGTGCTCTACGCCGGACGCTCTAAAGTGGACAACTACACAGAAATATGGCTCCAAGACCTCTCAACTACCTCAACCAACCGGACCATATATCTGCGCTCCGACAATTCCGCCGGTAACAACGGCGTAGACGCCATGCGCTACATTGCTACCGACGGTGAATTGTCGGCCGACTACGCTACCCGCGGCATGATTCTTTACGACCTAAAGGTCACCGGCACTCAGTTCAACAATATGCTCTTTGGCACCCTCAAGGTGCAAGGCTACTATAGAGGTGAAACCGAAGATTTGGAAATACCTTATGTCACCGACCTCTCCACCGACCTCTACGGACAGCTGGTCTACACCACTGCCAAGCCTTCGGTGTTCAACGCCGACGACGCCACCGGAACAATCACCTCCTACAACAGCAATCTGAGCACCATGTACAACCACTTCGACCTGCCCCTGGGCTCAACCGACGGCGATGTGACTTGGGCCATCGGCACCGACTGGACCACCGACCAGAGCAGCACCCAATCAAGCATGCTGGGCATCGTGATGCCGTTTGCACTCTCCGGCGTGAACACTCTCAACTACGCCGCCGACGGCTCTACCGTGGCCCCCTCGCTCTGGCTCATAGAGCAATCGTCGAAGATTCATGTGGCCATCCCCGGCATTGAAGAGGGCTCTGAGCCGACCTCCTTGGCCGACCTTCTTGCCACCCCCGGCGTGAAACTCTTCACCCCCGCCGGCCTTGCTGTGGACCCGGACCACCTCTCCGAAGGCATCTACATTGTGCGCACCCCTTCAGGCAAGACCTGCAAAGTGGCAATCCGATAACACCAACACCCCTTAATCACTAATAGATAGAGCCCGGCAGCGATCATTTGCGATTGCTGCCGGGCTTAAATTTGCGTGTATGTCTAATCGACGTAGGCTACTTGAGTGTGAAGCCGGTGCGCTTCACATTCTCGCTGTCGGTGCCTATCATAAGCTCGAAGTCGCCGGGCTCACACACATACTCAAGGTCTGAGTTGTAGAATTTCAGCAAGTCGGCCGAGATGGTGAAGTCTACGGTGCGGCTCTCGCCGGGATTGAGTGTGATGCGCTCAAAACCCTTGAGCTCTTTGACGGGGCGTGACACAGAGCCCACGAGGTCGCGGATGTAAAGTTGCACCACTTCAGTGCCTTTCACCTTGCCGGAGTTGGTAACGGTCACAGAGGCTGTGATTGCGCCGTCGGCATTCATCTGTGAGGATGAGAGGGTGATGTCGCTATAGTCGAAGGTGGTGTAGGAGAGGCCGTAGCCGAAGGGATAGAGGGGTGAGTTGGGCACATCCAGATAGTTGGATGTGAACTTCTGGAATCCGCCGGCAGCCTCATTGTAGGGGCGACCTGTGTTGAGGTGATTGTAGTAGATGGGGATTTGGCCTACG
Organism: uncultured Sangeribacter sp.; assembly: GCA_964448425.1. Classification (GTDB taxonomy): domain Bacteria; phylum Bacteroidota; class Bacteroidia; order Bacteroidales; family Muribaculaceae; genus Lepagella. Next base: position 17,519 of record CAYVAK010000006.1, on the reverse strand, counting down.
CTGCGGGGCATGGTGGCTGTGAGTTTGCCTGAAGGCGCCACATCGCCAAACACCACGTCGCAGATAGCGTCGGCAGCCTCGCTACCGCCAAACCATACATTCAGGATTGAGGGCATATTCTCAGCCTCCCAGCTCATCACAGTGGGGCGGCCGGAGAAGTTGAGGAGCACAATAGGCTTGCCCAGCTTCAGCAGAGCCTCCAGGAGTTCGCGTTGAGTGGAGGGGATGGCGAGCTCGGTGCGGCTTGAGCTCTCACCGGTGTATTCGGAAGTCTCGCCCATGGCGGCCACAATCACATCGGCTTGCTTAGCCACCTCTACAGCCTCCTTAAGCATCTCTTCGGCGCTGCGGGAGTCGCGGATTTCGCGGCCAAACATACTTGCATTAGCCTCCAGAGTGGCATCGGCCTCAATGTTGGAGCCTTTGGCATAAAGGATTTCGGCCTTCGAGCCTACAGCGTCGCGGAAGCCTTCGAGCAGAGTCTTATATTTGTCGAAGTCGGCAGCCACACTCCATGTGCCGGGCATATTGGCACGGGTGTTGGCCAAGGGGCCTATGAGGGCTATTTTGCCCTTCTTGGCCAGCGGCAGGATGTCGCCTTCATTCTTCAGCAGCACAAACGACTCTTGCGCCAGTGCGCGCGATTTAGCGCGATTTTCAGCTGTATATACATCGGTTTTCTCGCGTTTGGGGTCGGCATATTTGTAGGGGTCGTCGAAGAGGCCGAGCTTATATTTAGCCTCCAGGATGCGGCGCACAGCCTTGTCGATATCCTCCATGGACACGCGGCCCTTCTGAAGAGCATCGGGGAGAGTGCCCAGGAAGCCGTCGGCCACCATATCCATATCGGTGCCCGCCTTCAGGGCCAGGACCGACACATCTTCCAAGTTGCCCATGCCGTGTTGAATCATCTCCGAGATGGCTGTGAAGTCGGTCACCACAAAGCCGTTGAAGCCCCAGCGGTCGCGCAGCAGGTCGGTGAGGAGCCACTTATTGCCGGTAGAGGGGATGCCGTCTACGGTGTTGAAGGAGGTCATGAAGCTTCCGGCGCCGGCATCGGCAGCAGCCTTATATGGAGGCAGATACTCATTAAACATTTTTATGCGCGACATATCTACAGTGTTGTAGTCGCGGCCGGCTTCGGGAGCGCCGTAGAGGGCAAAGTGCTTCACGCAAGCCATAATGGTGTGCGGGTCGCTAAGGTCGGTGCCTTGATAGCCTTTCACCATTGCGCGAGCTATGGCAGAGCCCAGGAAGGGGTCTTCGCCGCTGCCTTCCGACATACGGCCCCAGCGGGGTTCGCGGCTTATATCCACCATGGGTGAGAAGGTCCAGGAGATGCCGGCGGCAGAAGCCTCTTTAGCGGCAATGCGAGCCGACTCCTCGATGGCAGCCATGTCCCAGCTGCAAGATATGGCCAAGGGTATGGGGAACACGGTCTCATAGCCGTGAATCACATCCATGCCGAAAATCAGAGGTATGCCAAGGCGGCTCTGCTCTACGGCCACACGCTGAAGGTCTTTGATTTTAGCGGCGCCCTTGATGTTGAACACACCGCCTACAAGGCCCTGCGACACCTTTGCGCCGATGTCGCTCTTGCCCGCATTACCGGTCACAATGTCGTCGGAGGTGGGGAGATTGAGCTGGCCAAGCTTCTCGGTGAGGGTCATGCGGCTCATAAGCTCGGTGATGAAGGCATCCATTTGTGCCTGTTTCTCCTCAGCGGTGAGCTGCTTCACTGTCTGAGTCTTTGCCTTCTTGGCAGAGAGCGAGAGCGGAGCCACAGCTCCCACTGCAAACAGCGACACTGCCACGGCGGCCATAATGTTTCTATTGAATTTCATCTCTTATTCTGTGTGTGTGAGTTGGTTCTTTATTGTCTATACAAGTGAGAGGGTTAAAGATTGGGCGATGAGAAGCCGAGGCGACGCAAGCCCTCTTTGATTTCGGGTGCGCCCATGAAGAGCTTCCAGAGCAGGCCTGTGCGGCCGTTCTCAATCATGGGAGCAATGGTGAGCTGGTCAATGGCCAGATAGCGGGGAGTGGTCCAATTTTTCTGCTCGCAGAAGGCGTCGTAGAAGCCGTATTTACCCCAAATCCAAGAGCCCTTCTTCCAGAAGTATTTGGCTGCACGGAGGCTCTCTTGTGGGGCATAGGGATAGGATGAGAGGGCGGCGGTGGGGGTAATCACGCCAAGGTCGTTGTTGGGAGCGTGAGCCGAGTAGCCGTCGGGGGAGTAGCTGGCGGTGAGGCCCCAGCAGTTTTCGCCATAGCCCTTGTAGCCTTTAGGGTTGGTGAGGCAGTAGTCGTAGTCAATCATGACATGATTGGTGAGCATCTGCCAGTAGTCGGCATATTGGTCGGAGAGGCCGCGGGGGTCGAGGCCGATCCATGAATAGTGGGCCCAGAAAAGGGGGCCGCCCATCTCTTCGGCACCGTTGTGCTTGAGGATGAGGGGAAGTCCGTAGGCCGATTTGTCGCTCTTGATGCCGCCGGAGCGCGCCCAACCATTGTGGTAGGCTGAAGCCGGGATGGCGTGAGTGGGCGAGGAGGCACCAAGGATATAGGTTATGAGGCACTCGTTGTAGCCTTCCAGAGGGAAGTTCATCTCCCAGCCGTAGTCGGGCGACCAGTGCCAATAGAGCACATCCTTGCCGTCGTTCTGATACCAGTCATACTCCATGCCTCGCCAGAGGGTGTCGATGTCGGCGGCAAGTGCCTTTTCGGTCTCGTTGCCCTCTTTGAAGTATTCGCGGGCTATGAGCAGGCCGGTCATCAGGAATGAGCTCTCCACCAAGTCGCCGCCGTTGTCTTTCTGTCCAAACGGTTTTGTCTTGCCGGTGGTGCCGTCAATCCAGTGCGACCACACACCGTGGTAGCGGTCGGCCTTAGCCAGGAAGTTCACAATTTTTTGCAGGCGGGCCACACCCTCTTCACGGGTGATAAAGCCGCGGTCGATGGCCACTATTATGCCGGCAATGCCGAATCCGGAACCGCCGGTGGTCACTATATGTTGGTCATTCTCAGGATACACACCGTCGAGGTGTATGCGTTCGCAGGCCAAGCCGGAATTAGCTTCGGCACCATCCCACATATAGTTGAAATGCACCTTCTGCAGATAGTCAAGGAAGTCGTCGTCGGATGCAAACTCCTGCGGGCGCGCATCGGAGGTGGTGGGGGTAGTGGGGTCGCTCTTGGGCGACTCTATGCCTTGCGAGCTGCAAGCGGCAGCAGGCAGAGAGAGAGCCATAAGAGCTATGCCAAGAATTGCGGTGTTTAAAGTCATAGCTTAAAATGTGTTTCGGTCAGTGTGATTAAAGGAGATGAGGGGTGATTAGATAATGAAAGCACCCACCGCCCCCATCTGTGGAGCGGTGAGTGTATTTATGGTTCGGTCTAACTATTAAAGCGAGGTGAGCGGGTCATTTTTCAATGTCGGGCTGAGGTCAATCTGTGAAGAGGGCACAGGATAGTAAGCTTTGCTTTCGCTCCAGCCTTTGCTGCCGAGCACATCGGCTGCCTTACCGGTGCGCATGAGGTCGTTGTAGCGTTCGCCCCATTCACAGCAGAGCTCCATGCGGCGCTCGTCGAGGATTTGGTCTACAGTCACACCGCTGATGGTGGGCATAGAAGCGCGGGTGCGCACCTGATTGAAGGGAGCGTCACCGTTTTGGCCGAGGCGCACTTTAGCTTCGGCGTTCATGAGCAGAACGTCGGCATAGCGCAGTATGCGCACATTGTTGTTGGTGCCATAGGTGGTGCGGCCGGGGGTGTATTGCTCCAGGGGCACATACCACTTGCCGTTCCAGCAGTCGGTGTTGTTGGGGTTCCAGTTGGTGCCTACGAGGTCGCCGCTGGGAGTTGTAGAGCCGGCCTCCAGGAATGAAGTGGTGGCTCTCACTGTCTCGCCGCGAGCAGCTGCCCAGTCGCGGAAGCTCTTCTGGTAGCCCACAAAGTTCCAGCCACCGGTGCTTGTAAGGGTAGTGTTCTCGTTGGAGATGTTGGGGCCTGCGCAGTTGAAGAATTGGTCCACACCTGCCTCGTCGCCTGAGCCGAGACCGAAGTCGGTGGCCTGGCACTCCATGATTGACTCGTTGCAGAGTTTGCCGGGGATTTTGAAGAGCTGATAGTAGTCGGCATAGAGGCTGAAGCGGCCTGAGTTGATAATCACATCGGTGAGCTCTTTCACCTTCTCATAGTTGCCCATGTTCAGGTAAATCTTAGCAGCAAGGGTGCGAGCTGTCATAGCTGTGTAGGCACCTATATGAGCTTGCTCGTTGGGGCGCACATCGGGGCAATTTTCCATGGCATATTCCAGGTCTTGGAGCACATATTGATACACCACGTCGCGTTTTGAACGAGTCATATCCACCTGAGTGTTGGTCTTCAGGATGGTGACATCGCCGAAGAACTGTGTGAGGCGATAGTAAGCATATGAGCGTATGATTTTCACCTCGCCGCAGTAAGCGCGATAGTTGGCACGGTCGGTGTCGTTGTTGATGTATTGAGCGTAGCTGTCGAGCGATTCGAGAGCGGAGTTGCAGATTTTAATCATGCCGTAGTATTGGTTCCACATCTCGTTGAAGCCCCACCAAGCGTCGTTGTATTGGTAGGTTTCGCCGATGTTCACCAGGTCGGCCTGGTCGTCGACACGGCCCGACCACACGTCGCCGTCGCGAATCACACTCAGAAGATTAATCATCCAGTGCATGCCGTTGGTGCGAATGGAAGCATAGGCACCGGAGACGGGTTGATACATATTTTCTGTCGCGGTGAAGTCTACCTCTTCCTCCGGAACGCTGTTTTCGGGGTCAATGTCGAGGTAGTCGCAGCTTGACATGGCACCCATCGAAAGGACAGCCAAAGATAAAGCGGCTATTTTATTGATATATTTCATTTTTCTTGAATATTTGAATGAATTAAAAATCAGAACTTTAGAAATCGATGGTCAAGCCAAATGTATAAGTAGAGCTGAGGGGGTAAGTTTGAGTATCCCAACCCTCGGCATCGGTAAGTTCGGGTGAGAAGGAGTTGGCTTTGAAGAGAGTGAGCGGGCGGTCGGCGGTGACACTAAGGCGCAGTGAAGGAAGGGTGTAGTGGCCCATCTTGATGTTGCGGAAGGTGTAGCCCAGAGCTATGTTCTGAATTCTGAAGAAGTCGGCGCTCTCCACGAAGTATGAGTTGGTAGAGGTGGCTGAAGAGCTCACGTTCCAAGCTTTCATAAGCGCAGCGGCTGAAGGGTTGGAGTTGGTAGAGCCGGCACCTGTCCAGCGGTTCTTATACTGGTCGTAGTCGAAGTTGTAGTTTGATTGAGCGTAGCGCAAAGCGCGTTTGCGGTTGTAGAGTTTCGCACCTGCCTGGCCGTATGTGCTGAGGGCGAAGTCGAAGTTCTTATATGAGAATGAGAAGTTGAAACCGTAGGTCACTGAGGGCAGGTAAGAGCCGAGGCACTGGCGGTCGTCGCCGGTGATTTGGCCGTCGCCGTTCACATCTTCATAGATGAAGTCGCCCGGTACAAGGCCGTTGGCCACTGCGATGGGGTCGGCAGCGCATTGCTCCTCTGTTTGATATACACCTATCACTTTGTAGCCATAGTATGAGTTCATGCGTTGACCCACCATGTTGATGGTTTTGCCGCCGAGCACGTAGGGCACACCGTTGAGCTCTTTGACACGGTTGCGCAGTGTGGAAACGTTGGCGCCAACGTTGTAAGCGAAGTCGCCTACACGGTCGCTCCAGTTAACACTGAAGTCGATACCTTGGTTCTCAATCTTACCGTAGTTGCCGGCCAGTGAGCTGTTGGAGAAGGGCAGAAGGGGTGAAATCACCGCATTGTTGGTGAGGCGATAGAAGTAGTCGAAGTCGAAGCTCAAGCGGTTAGCAAGAGTGTTGAAGGTGAAACCAACGTTGGTCTCGTTGACAACCTCCCATTTGAGGTAGCTGAAGTAAGATGTGTTTTGGTAGCCCTGAAGGGTGGTGTTGCCAAACACACCGGAAGTGCTAAGGCCGGTAGCTATTGAAGCGAAGCCGTCGCTTGCAGCCACGTTGTCGTTACCGAGGCGGCCCCAGCTGGCGCGCAGCTTGAGGAAGTCGGCCCAGGTCTGACCCTCCATGAAGGGCTCGTTGCTGATCACCCATGCACCACCTACTGAGGGGAAGTAGCCCCATTTCTCTTGGTATTTAGAGGTGCCGTCGGCACGCATTGTGAAGGTGAGCAGGTAGCGACCGTCGAAGTCGTATTTCAAACGTGTGAAGATTGACTGGCTGCGATAGCGGTAGCCACCGTCGGTAGCTCTTGAAGTCTCGGCGTTGCCTTGACCCAGATACCAGTATTCATCCTTGCCTGTGGGCACATTGTTGGCGGTGCCTTGCAGGTAGTAGTATTTGTTTTCGCGCATTGAGTAGCCCACCATTGCACCGAAGTTGTGGCGACCCCATGAGTCGTTGTAGGTAAGCACATTGTCCCACACTGAAGTGGTGTAGTTGGTGTTTGATTTGGTGAGGCGTGAGTTCTCCACCTGTTGCCATGTGCTCACAAAGTAGGGGCTCTCTTTCACAGTGCCGCGAGTGGCGCTGTAGTCGTAGCCGAAGCTTGTGCGAAGGTCGAGTTTGTCGGGAATCAAGAAGAACTGTGCGAAGAAGTTGGTGAGAGCCTGGTAGTTGTTGTTCTTAGCATCGTAGTAGTTAGCCACAGCCACCGGGTTGTAGAGGTTCTGAGTGAAGCCTACCTGTGAGGGTGAAGCATATTGTGTGGGATATGACTCGCTGCGAGTAGTGTCGTAGACGGGGATGATGCTCGGCATGTTGAATGCTGTCTGCCATGCTGAGTTGTTGGGGAGCTGTTGGGTAGATTTGGTGAACACACCGTTGAAACCTACTTTCAACCAGCTGTATACATCGTAGTCAATCTGAGCGCGGAAGTTCAGACGATTGTAGTCGTTGTCGGCGTTAAGGATACCGTTCTGATAGAGGTAGCTCAAGCCCAGTGAGTATGTGGCTTTCTCGCTGCCGCCGCCGATGGTGAGGCTGTGGTTGGTGATGGTGGCTGTGCGGAGCAGCTCGTCATACCAGTTGGTGTCAGCATTGAAAGTGAGTGTGCTCATGTCGCCGCCGAAGGTGTCGATTGAGGCTTGGAGTATTGAGCTGTAAGCATCGGGGTTAGCCTCCATAAGCATGGTGGCATACTCGTGAGAGTTACACATTTTCAGCACATTGGTGGCTTTCTGGAAACCAACGTATCCGTTGTAGGTCACCTTAGCAGGCTGATTCTTCTTACCGTGTTTAGTGGTGATGATCACTACACCGTTGGCAGCTTTCACACCGTAGATAGCAGCAGCCGATGCATCTTTGAGGATTGACATCTCTGCAATGTCGTCGTTGTTAAGGAAGTTGATGTTGTCGTAGAACATACCGTCGACAACATAGAGCGGCTGGCTGCTTGTGAAGGAGCCCACGCCACGGATTTGCACCTGAGGACCGTCGCCGGGAGTACCGGAGTTGAGAATGTTCACACCGGGCACCTTACCTGTAAGGGCTGCCATGGGCGAGCTGGTGGGGATGCCTGAGAGTTCATCGCCCTGCACTGTGGCAATGGGGGCGGTAAGGTCTTTGGCTTTAGCTGAGCCGTAGCCGATTGCCACAACCTCTTCGAGGCATTGTGCATCCTCTTTCATTGTGACATTAATCACTTTTTGTCCGTTGACTTTCACATCTTGTGAAAGCATGCCGACATAGGTGAAACGTAAGATTCCGTCGGCCGGAACATTGGCAAGTTGGAATTTGCCGTCAATGTTGGTTGCAGCGCCCTCTTGTGTGCCAAGCAGTCGCACTGATACGCCAATAAGAGGTTCGTCGAAACTATCGACAACCGTTCCTTCCACTATATTCTGTGCCAGCGCACCTGCTGCACAGCAAATAAGAATCCAGAAGGAGACAAATAGTTTTTTTGTCATGTGAGTGGTTTGTAGATTAATAATTAGGATAGGATTATGTATAATAACTTATGATTCTACACCATAAAGCAGCCTCCGGCAAACGCCGAGACAAAGGTGAGAACAAATCTTATTTTGCACTCTGATATTAGTTGAAGTGATGCCTTGGGGGCAAGGGGAATATCCATATGTAAATAAGCTCAAATGAGGGGCACAACAGTTGCGCCTATATGATAGCTACAGCGTGTTAAAGAACTACTCTTATGCCATGAGGAAATAGAAACACATAAGATTCGATAAACGCAATGTATAGATTCGCACTAAAATGGGTAAAAACGCGGATACCCTAATATATTTTATATATAAATCGCTTTGTCGACGCAAAGGTAGTAATTTACTTAACAGCGACCAAATCTATTTAACAAATAAAAGCCTCAACACCCCAAAACATGTTGTAAAACATATCCTCCGCTTGAAATTTGACACATTTTCCGCCCCAACGCCCATCCAAGCATCCCCCCCGACGCCAATCCAGGCATCCCTCCGACGCCACCCTTAGCGCCCACCTTCACCACTTACGCCCACCACTCCTCACGCCCATCACCCATCCGGCGCCCCAACTTCACCACTCACCCAGGCACAAAAAAGCGCCCGGCGGACGGCCGAGCGCTCTTATGCAGGTTGACCCACTCTGTGGGCCTCATTCTAATTATTTGCGGATGATGACTTTCTTAACTGTGTTGCCTTGACGCACGATGTAGAGACCGTTTTCGGGGTTAGCTACACGTACACCGTCTATTGAATAGTATTCTTTAGCTGCGGTGTTATCGCCGTCGATTGTTGCTACACTGTCAGCACCGTAGAATGCGGTGGGATAGAACTGAAGTGAAGGTGCTTCAGCATCTTTTGCTTGATAGTAGTTGATGAAACCAAATACGTTGTAAACTACATCGTCTTCAGGAATTGTGACTGAGCTGCTCCACTTGTTGTAGCCGGTGAATGTGTTGTCGATTTCGTCGGTGATGGTGAAGGTCTTGGCGCTTGAGTCGTAGTCGCTGATGGTCACATTGCAAAGCTCTACATAGCAGTTAGCATAGTCGGTGGTGATGAGGTCGAGGTCTACGGGTGTAGCCACGGGTGCTGAACCGGCTGTGCCTTCGGTGAATGAAGAAGCTACGGCTTTAAATTCGATGGTGTAGTAGTAGTCTACCCAGTTACCTTTGATGTGGTTGATGATGGTGCCGGGCTCGTAGGTGCGACCCAGTGAACCATAGACGAGAAGGCCGGTGTAAGGCTCGTTGATGTCTTGGATGTAGAGGCTTGTACCGTTTTGGTAAACTGTCTTAACGTCGCCGGTGATGGTCCATACGTTGGTTGTGTCGCCGTCGGCTTTCTCAAGGAATTCAGCAATTGTCTCAGCCTCGTAGGTGGGAACTTCTGCGCCGTGTTCTACTACAGAAACGGGATATACTTGCACTGTGCCGCTGTATTGAGCCACATAGCCGTATACATCATAGCCGTCGCCATCCTCGGGGAATGTGATTGAGAACTTGTTGTAGAGAAGCACTTGGTCGTCGCCTTGAGTAGCGTAGTGGTCTTTTTCGTTTTCAGTAGATGTGCTTACTGTTACATCGGAGAGGAGCACATACTCGTTGAGGCGGTCGGTGGTAATTGAAGCAACGGTTGAGGTGGTGGGCTCGGGTTTGTCGCCTACTGTAGGATTGGTGTCGAATGAAGCAACGGTGGGAACCATCTCAAGTGTGCCGTTGTATACGGTGTAGACACCGGCGATGTTGCTGAGCTGAGCACCTGCATCGTAGTTGGGAAGTGAGCTCTTGCTGTCGAATACCAACAGGTAGCCACTCTCATCTTGCACGTAGAGGTATTCACCGCCTGAGAGCTTGTAGTCGCCGCTTACCACTACGGGGCCGGCGATGATTACTTCGTTCACTGTGTCGGCTTTCTCAAGGAAGGCAGCAATGTTAGCTACGGTAGCTACGGGCTCTTTATAGGTAGCAGTAGCCACAGCGCTGTTGTTTTTGCCGCTTTCAGCTGCAATAGCTTTCACTGTGGTGGTTTTGGTTACGAGGATGGGTGAGCTGTAGACATCCGATTCTGTTGTGGGGGTTGTGCCATCCAATGTGTAATAGATGGTAGCGCCATCAGCAGCTGTGATTGTCACTGCCAAGCCATCGGCGGGAATCTCTGTGCCCGATTCGGGTGAGAATGTAGGAGCATCGGCTGTGGGAGTAGCAGCACCACCTGTGGTGATGTCTACCGACACAAAGTCAAACTGGCCGGCTTTTGTATCACCGTCTGTGCCATAAGTAGACTTGTCGCCTACTGTGAATGTCACCTCAGAAGCATCGCCTGTCCAGGTCACTGTCCAAGCGTCGGTGTCGACAGCGCAGCTGCCTTCTGAAGGAGTAACGTCGGTAAGGCGTTTTTTGCCTTGGGTAGAGATGTTAAACACAGCTTTGGTCATGTTGCCGTTGGCGCTTGTGATTTTTACAGTGCCTTTTGCATACACGCGAACATCATACTGATCGTTTGCTGTCCAAGTCTGAGGCTGTGTTTGACCGTTGTTTTTGTTGAATACAAAAGTAAAACCGCTGGTGGTGGTGTACTCTTGGTCATCAACAAACTGTTGGTTTTCAGTTGTGCCTGAAATATCAGATGCAGTTACATTAGTGGTGTCGGCAGTTGAAGAGAATGTGCCTAAACCTACCAATGCGATTAAAGAAAGTAAAAATTTCTTCATTTTTGCTTGATTTTGGTTAATATTGTGGAATTATTTCTATACTTGGGTATTAATTTAAGGATTACTGTAACAACGTGTAAATGTGGGCCTTGTAATCCACTTACAAAGTTACGTTTTTATTTTCAAATAACCGCGCAAAAATCAGCAAAAAATCAGCGCAAAAAATCCGGCCTGTAGAGTCCAACAGCAAATGTTGGCTAACTTTGCATTTGCTGTTGGACTCTACACACAAAATAATTTTGGCATTTTTTGAGAGATTTTTGAGGCAAAGGCTTGGTGTTTTTTGATTTTTTTGTAATTTTGCACAAAATGTGACTCTTGCCACGGCAGTGAGTCGTAATTGTTTAACGCTTAATTTCTTAAATTATGGCACAGTGGTATTTATTGTATAACGGACAAAATGTAGGCCCCATGGAGGCTAATCAGCTCTTGGCTTACGGTCTGACGAAAGATTCAATGGTGTGGCAAGAAGGCATGGCTGATTGGCAGCCCGTCTACACCATCCCCCAATTGATGGCTCTTATCAGCCCGGTTGCTCAACCGCAACAGGTGTATCCGGCACAGCCTACAGCCAGCGGCACAGTGCCCCCAAGCCAGCCGGCCGGCTATCTGGCGCCTTCGGGCAAAGACAAAACTGTAGGCGGCATTTTGGCTCTGCTGCTCGGTTCTATCGGCGTGCAATATTTCTATGTAGGTAAAATTGGCGGCGGCTTCCTTACCATTCTGCTCTCATTTGTGACTTGCGGAATCTGGGGCATCCTCACATTCATCCAAGGCATCCTGATGCTCACCATGACTCAAGAAGACTTCGACCGCAAATATGTCTACTCCACAAGCACCCTGCCCCTCTTCTAAGAGCGAGGCAGCCTGCCCTTTACAAGATACTAACACCGCCGACCTCGCAAGAAGTCGGCGGCGCTTGTATGTGGGCATCTGGGGAGTGTGGTGCCTGCTGCTGCTATGGGTGGTGATAGTCGGCATTCTGAGCCGCGAAGGCATCAGCTGCCGCCTATGCCCGCTGCACCACCTCACAGGCATTGCCTGCCCTATGTGCGGGCTCACCCGTGCATGCCTGGAGCTGCTCCACGGCAATCCGGCTCACGCTCTGTGGCTTAACGCCAATATAATAGTGGCCCTTCCGGCCGCAATTATCTGGCCCCTGATTGCCGGCATCGACGCCGCTAAAGGGAGCAATCTGACCGTGAAAATTCTCAAATTCATAGGTAGACTATTGAGCCACAGATTGTTTCTGATAATCTTAATCCTATGTGAGGCCGCCATCTGGGCCCACAACATTGCTATAGGCAACTGACCGGCGTCCGAGACCAGCCCGGGCCCTTCGCTCTTTACCTAATTTTTTGTAATTTTGCAGCAGCGTTTTTGCCCTATTAACCTTGCTCTCCACCTCCCGGCAGCCCAAAGGCGCCGCCGCGACATCAACATTTACAACTACGGGCATAACACAGATATTCTAAATCCACAAATAAATGGCAGGAATTAAAGCACTCGCCAAAGACACGGCGATTTACGGCATGAGCTCCATAGTGGGACGTTTTCTCAACTGGTGCTTGGTGCCTCTTTATGTCTACATGTTTCCATCGCAGGAATATGGCATAGTGAGCTATCTATATTCATTCACAGCGGTGGCGCTGGTGATTCTCAACTACGGCATGGAGACCGGTTTCTTCAGGTATGCCAACAAGAGCGACAACCCCGAGAAGGTCTACACCACCTCGCTACTGTCGGTGGGCGCCACCTCGCTGCTCTTCATAGCTCTGCTCAGCATCTTCATCCACCCCATAAGCAGCGCCATCAAGCTCCCCACCCATCCCGACTTTGTGTGGATGCTCGGAGTCACCGTGGCCATCGATGCATTTAGCAATCTGCCGTTTGCCTACCTGCGCTACAAGAAGCGTCCCATAAGGTTTGCGCTGGTGAAATTCAGCAACATAGGCCTCAATGTGGGTCTCAACCTATTCTTCTTGCTGCTCTGCCCCCTGCTGCAACGGTCGGCTCCTTGGGCTGTGAATTGGTTCTACGAGCCCCTGGGAGGCGCCGACTTTGGCATCGGTTGGATTTTTGTGGCCAACATTATCTCCACACTCTGCATTCTGCTCATGCTCCTGCCCGAATTGGTGGGTAGGCGCTACATCTTCGATGGCGCACTGCTGCGCAGCATGCTCAAATATTCGTGGCCACTGCTCATTTTAGGTGTGGCCGGCATCATGAGCCAAAACATGGGCCAAATGATTATCCCTTACCTGTTTAGCGACCAGGAGGTGGCTCGCTCCATGGTGGGCATCTACGGCGCCAACATCAAGATAGCTATTGTGATGGTGATGTTTACCCAAGCCTTCCGCTACGCCTACGAGCCTTTTATATTTGCCAAGGCCGGAGGCAAAGAGGGCCCCGGAGCCGAGAAGGCCTATTGCGATGCCATGAAATTTTTCATAATCTTCGGGCTGCTCATATTCCTGGGAGTGATGTATTTCTTGCCCATGCTCAAACACTTTGTGGCCCCCGGCTATTGGGGAGGCCTGCGAGTGGTGCCCATAATGATGGCCGCCGAGCTCTGCTTCGGTGTGGCCTTCAACCTCTCGTTGTGGTATAAACTCACCGACCGCACTCAGTGGGGCATGTATCTCTCAGTGGGCTGCTTTGTGGTGATGCTGGGGCTCAACCTCTGGTTTGTGCCGCTCATCGGAGCTCCCGACGGATACATAGGCAGCGCCTGGGCAGCACTGGTGAGCTACTTCCTGATGATGCTTGCAAGCTACATAGCCTCACGCCACTACTATCCTCTGGCCTACGACATTAAAGCGATAGGCTTCTACACACTCACAGCCGCAATTTTGTGGCTGGTGGCTGAAAACTGTCTCGACCCCGCCACACATCCGCTGGCCGGCTACACCCTGCGTGTGGTGTTGCTAATAGCCTATGTGGCAATAATCTATATGCGCGAAGTGCGCATGGCTCGCAAAAAAGCCTAATAGCCCACCCTTACAATACACCGCGAGGCTGCGCCAATCATGACACAGCCTCGCGTTTTTGTATCTATGCAGTGGCCTTTTGCGGCTACTTTTCGCGCATGAATATGGCCACCGGGGTGCCGTGGAAGTCCCAACGCTCCCTAATCTTGTTTTCCAGGAAACGGCGGTAAGGCTCTTTCACCCACTGAGGCAGATTGCAGAAGCACACAAAGGTGGGGATAATGGAGTCTTTAAGCATGGTGACATACTTGATTTTCACAAACTTACCCTTGTTGGAGGGCGGCGGAGTCTCGGCAATAACCTCAAGCATATAAGTGTTGAGCTGCGAGGTGGGGATAAGGCGAGTGCGGTTGTGATAGACATCGACGGCAGTCTCCAGCACTTTGAAAATGCGCTGCTTGGTGAGGGCTGAGCCGAAGATTATCGGGAAGTCGGTGAAGGGAGCGAAGCGCGAACGAATAGCCTCCTCCATGCGTTTCTGCGCTTCGAGGCTGCGGTCGGGGGCTATATCCCACTTATTCACACACACCACCAGGCCTTTACGGTTGCGCTGTATCAGCGAGAAGATGTTGGCGTCTTGCGACTCGATGCCGCGGGTGGCATCAATCATGAGGATACACACATCGGAGTTTTCAATGGCCCTGACGGAGCGAATCACCGAGTAGTATTCTATATCCTCGTTGACCTTCTGTTTCTTGCGGATTCCGGCAGTGTCTACCAGGTAGAAGTCGAAGCCGAACTTGTTGTAACGGTGATAGATAGAGTCGCGGGTAGTGCCGGCTATGTCGGTGACTATGTGGCGCTCCTCGCCGATGAAGGCGTTGATGAGCGATGATTTGCCGGCGTTAGGACGGCCCACAATGGCGAAACGGGGCACATTTGCCTCCGCTTGGTCGTCGAAATTGTCGAGGTCGGGCAGTAGCTCAGACACTTTGTCGAGCAGGTCGCCGGTACCGGAGCCGTTGGCAGCCGAGATGTCAAACGGGTCGCCGAGGCCTAAGGAGTAGAACTCAGCCACATTGAATCGGGCATCGCCGTCGTCAATCTTGTTGGCCACAAGAATCACCGGTTTGCGCGAAGTGCGCAGGGTGTGAGCCACTTGGTCGTCGAGGTCGGTGACGCCGGTGGTGGCGTCGACCACAAAGAGAATCAAGTCGGCCTCCTCAATGGCTATGGCCACCTGTTTATTTATTTCTTCTTCAAAAACATCTTCAGAATTTACTACCCAACCACCGGTGTCGATGATTGAGAATTCGCGTCCGGTCCAGTCTACTTTGCCATACTGGCGGTCGCGGGTGGTGCCGGCCGTGGGGTCGACGATAGCGGCGCGGCTCTGTGTGAGGCGGTTGAAGAGAGTGGATTTGCCCACATTCGGACGGCCTACGATTGCTATTAGTTTTGACATATATCTATGTGTGTGAGTGTGAGGGGTGATTTACTATTTATTAAAGGGAGTGGAAAGGAGCGGCCTCGCAACAGCGAGGGAACGGCTCGGAGCGCTGTCGAAGCAACGGGGCGACCTCGCTGCGACTACTCTATGTAGCCGAAGGTGCGAAGCTTGGCCTCGCGGTTGCGCCAATCTTTTTCCACTTTCACAAATATCTCCAGATAGACGCGCTTGTCGAAGAATTTCTCAATCTCTTTGCGAGCATCTATGCCGGTGCGCTTTATTTTCGCGCCGCCGTGGCCTATGAGAATCGCTTTCTGGGTGTCGCGCTCCACATATACAACGCTCATAATGTGGATCGACTCCTCCTTTTCTTCAAACTTCTCCACTATCACTTCGGTGCTGTAGGGTATCTCCTTGTCGTAGTTGAGAAGTATTTTTTCGCGAATAATTTCAGTGACAAAGAAGCGGGCCGGCTTGTCGGTGAGGGCATCCTTGCCAAAGAAGGGGGGCGAGAGCGGTAGCAAATCTACAATGCGGCGCATCAGATTATCGACATTGAATTTCTCTTTTGCGCTCAGCGGGAATATCTGCGCTGCCGGCAAGAGCGATTGCCACTTCTTGATTATAGCCTCAAGTTCTGCATTGCCGTGGAGAAGGTCTATCTTATTGATTACCAAGATAACGGGCACTTGCATATGAGCCACCTTGTCGAGGAAGTCTTTGTTTTTGAGAGGGTCTTCCACCACATCGGTGACATAGAGGAGTATGTCGGCATCGGTGAGGGCTCCTTGCGAGAATTCCAGCATCGACTCCTGGAGTTTGTATTTCGGTTTCAATACACCCGGGGTGTCGGAAAACACTATCTGATAGTCGGGCGTATTGACTATTCCATTGATTCTATGGCGAGTGGTTTGGGCTTTGGAGGTGATGATTGAGAGGCGCTCACCCACAAGCGAATTCATCAGGGTGGATTTGCCCACATTCGGATTGCCCACTATATTGACAAATCCGGCCTTATGGGTCGGTTTCACTTCCGTTTCGGGTTTTAGCTCGAAGGAGGGGGTGATGATTGGAGCTTCGTCGTCGGGAGTAATATGATATTCTTTTGCCATAGACTATATAAAGAAATGTATCTACTTAACAGACACCTAAAGGGGCTCCGACAATTAAATTATGGAAGCCCCGTATAGGTAGATTCACACACACATAAAGGAGTGTGGCTTACTATATAACACACGAGGAGGTTGTGAGGTTCGATATATCTGTGTGATTGGGTTTTAGAAACCGAATGCGATATTGTCGATGTAAAGGGTGATGCCCTCGGTGCCCACATAAGGCTCGCCACAGCTTGAGGAGGCCATCATGAGCACATGGGTGGGAGTGGCCGAAGCGTCGTCCCAGCCAATCTCGTGGACCGGCACCAGTTTGCCTTTGGAGTTGCGGGCGTAGTAGGCTTTCTCGCCGTCGAGCAGGCCCATGTATGATTTATACCACGACTGCTTGGTGATGTCGCCATAGTGGATTTTGAGCTCGTGGCCGTTCACCCAGCCGGAAGTAGACTTGCTGTAGCGCTCGCGAGCTGTGCCCACACGCTTGGCATATATGTTGCCCTTGGCATCCTCCCAACGGCGCTGTAGGAACACGTAGACCTCGGCATTGTCGCGCCCCTGAAGTGTCTTTTGCGAACCGAGACCGGAGGCTTTCACTCGGGTGTTGACATTGGGCATATCCACCTTATAGTCGTAGACCAATGCCACCGGGCGCTTGGTGTAGGCCATACCCATCGACATTTTTGCCAACGGGCTCTTGGTAGAGGTGATAGGCTCATAAATCTGGCCCAGGAAGATGGAGCCGGCCACCATGACATCGAGGTTCACAACCCCGGCAGCCTTCACATGCTCCATGAGCGATTGCATACGCGCACACTTGTTGCCGCCTCCGCGGTCGAACGGAGTCACTGTGCCGGAGGCCTTGGTGATGCCGCTCACTTTAGCATATACATTGCTGGTGGCCCAAGGCGACCCTCCGCTATTCTTGTAAGCAATGGCTTCATTTACAGTGTAGGTGGGGCCTATTTCATAAATGGTCTTTTGCTTGCCACCTATTAGTTTCGACTCTTTGATGTTTCGAGTAATCCAGTGAGAAAAATCTCCATAGTTAAGTTTCTCCAATTTAAGCGGCTTACCCGGAAGTGAGATGAGGGTGAGGAGTGAGAGGCTAAGAATTGTCTTCAGTTTCATGTGGTTTCTCTGCTTATTTGTTAGTTTATAAGCATGTAGTGAGATGTTGAGATTTGGAGGAGACTACTTGCTCTAAATTTTGCAAAATTACTAAATTTTTAGCATACACCCCAAATTTAGACCGCCATATACACCAAATGCACCGCCAAATCCACCAATCCACACCCCCTTTTAGACGCATCAGTGAAGCCCTCCCGGCTCGCCCTA
>CAYVAK010000005.1:23740-31636 GCA_964448425.1 uncultured Sangeribacter sp. | reverse complement strand
GCTTGTCCAGCAACACCAGCATTGGCGTGATGGAAAAGGTGCAGCTTTCCGGGCATATAAGGAAAAAATTCCGCAATCACACTCGTTTTTAACCAATTTTAACAATAAAGCTGCGTCACATTTAGATTATGACGCAGCCTTGCGATATCGTGTGGGGGCCGCTACGGCCCCGGGGAGGGTTAGCTTATGCTAAGAAGAAGAGGATTATCACCTGGCCCACTATGACGCGCAGGAACATGGTGAGGGGGTAGACGGTGGAGTAGGCCACGGCGGGAGCGTCGTTGTTGGCCACCTTGTTGCCGTAGGCCAGTGCCGGTGGATCGGTGTAGCTACCGCTCATCAAGCCCATGATGTAGAGGTAGTTGATTTTGTATTTGCCACGGGCCAGGAAGCCGACCACGAGCAGGGGGATTACGGTGATTAGGAAGCCGTAGAGCACCCAGAGGGCACCTTTAGGAGTGAACACCGTGTCGGCAAAGTTGGCGCCGGCGGCTATACCCACCGAAGCCAGGAAGAGGCAGATGCCTATTTCGCGAAGCATGAGGTTGGCGGCCGAGGAGGTGTAGGTCACGAGGTGGTATTTGGGACCGTAGGCACCGATAAGGATAGCGATAACGAGGGGGCCGCCGGCCAGGCCGAGACGCAAGGGCACCGAGATGCCGGGCATGGTGAAGGGGATGCTACCCACGATGATGCCCAGGAAGATGCCTATGAACATGGTGATGAGGTTAGGCTCGTTGAGGCGCTTGAGAGAGTTGCCGAGCTTGGAGGCGAGGCGCTTGATGTCGTCTTCGCGGCCCACCACTGTGAGGCGGTCGCCGAGCTGGAGGCGGAGGTTGGGTGATGCGAGCAGGTCGACACCGGCGCGGTTCACTCTTGTGACGTTGAGCTTGTAGCCCATGCGCAGGCGCATCTCGCCGAGCTTCTTACCGTTGTAGGCCGATTTGGTGACCACGATGCGGCGCGACACCACAGGACCTTGGTCCATCTCCCATTTCTTTTCAATCACTTCGCCCAAGAAGCGTTTGAACACCTCTTCATCTTGCTCGGAGATTACGAGCAGCAGAGTGTCGTGGAGCAGGATGGTGGTGTCCCCGTCGGGGATTATCACGTTGCCTTCACCACGCTCCACTCTTGAGATTACGAAGTTGCAAGAGATGAGGTCGTGAAGCTTATCGATGGTGAGGCCTGAAATCAGGTCGTTGGTGACATTGAAGGTGACGAGGTGAGGTTTGAGTTGCGACTTCTCGTTGTCTTCTTCCACAGTGCGGATTTCCTTGTCGACATCGACTTTAAACACTGCTTTGACCACCAGCATGGTGACTATAATGCCCACCACGCCAAGAGGATAGGCAGCAGCATAGCCCATCGACATCTCCTGGCTGAGGGCGTTGGCAGCGGCCTCGCCTTGGGTGGAGACTTGAGTGAGTGTTTGCTGAGCGGCACCCAGACCGGGGGTGTTGGTCACTGCTCCCGACATCACGCCCACCATCTCGTGGATAGATGTCTCACCGGAGCTGCCGCCTTGCAGGTAGTAGATGGCGAGCATCACACCCACATTGAGCAGGATACCGATCACGGCAAGCATATTGAGCCTGATGCCTCCCTCCTTGAATGAGGAGAAGAAACCGGGACCCACCTGAATACCGATGGAGAAAATGAAAAGAATAAGTCCAAACTCTCGTAAGAAATGCAACGTGTCAGACTGCACTACATAGCCGAAATGACCCATCACTATACCCACAAACAGCACAAAAGTGACGCCCAGTGAGATGCCGAAAAATTTAAGCTTTCCGAGATACACACCGGCGAAAATCACAAATGAGTAGAGGAGTACAGTGGCGGCTAATGTGGCATTGCCCGGCTTAAGCAATTCTATTAACCATTCCATATTAAATTAAGTATTTGTTATTAACCTGATTGCTATATCGAGTGCAAAATTACAAAAAATAGTGCAGGTGGCAAAATTGAGAGGGCGGGCTGAGGCCACAAGCCGGGAAAAAGTTGTAACTTTGCCCTGCGATAGGAGGTGCCGCAAGACAGCCGGAGCACCCTCCTACCCCACTTACATATGGCAAGAATTTTATGCATAGACTATGGTCGGAAGCGCTGCGGAGTGGCGGTGACCGACATTTTGAAGATATCGGCCAACGCTCTGCCCACACAGCCCACCCACATGCTGCTCGACTTTCTGAAGGATTATTGCAGCCGGGAGAGTGTGGAGCTGATAGTGATAGGGCAACCGCGCACACTGAGCGGAGAGCCCTCGGAGAGCATGCGCTATATACAGCCGTTTCTTGTGCGGCTTAAGAAGGAGCTGCCGGAGGTGCCCGTGAAGATGTTCGACGAGCGGTTCACCTCCACCATAGCCCACCGGGAGATGATAGCCGGAGGGGTAAAGAAGAAGCAGCGACAGGAGAAGGGCCTGGCCGATGCCACAGCGGCGGTGCTCATACTCACCGGCTACTTAGAAAGCCGCGACTTCCTCACCGGCCTCTAAGCGAGCTGGCCGATGCGAAAGCCGCGGATGAAGTATCAGATAGGATTATAGATTAACGAGCTATGCGTATGGCCTTGGCTCCGGCTCTAACTACGTAGATGCCGTGAGGCAGCGAAGATGTGTGAGCATTAAGGGAGCTAAGGGAGCCTTGGTAGCTACCCACTTTTAGGCCTTGGATGGTGTAGATGTCCACACGAGAGGAGGCCTCAGAGCCAACAGTGGGCACAGCGACAAATGAATCGAAGTCGGGTGTGAGGCCCACAGTCTTTTCCACTACACAATATTGGTCGACAGATGTGTCGCGGCGACGAGAGTCGGTGGCGGCAGTGGCGGCAATAAGGTGAGGATAGTGGCGCACTTTGAAGTTGACGGTGATTAGCTTTGTCGGGGAGAGTGTCCAATCGATATTGAAATCTACTGTGAGGGCATTGTCGGTAAGGGGCCATTGTGCCACTATTTGACGGGCAGAGGGGTTTGTGCCCCACCAATATTCGTCGTCGTCGAGGCTGTGTTTCTTGCCATCGGAATTGTAAGCGAACCATATATCGTAGTAACCGCAACTCTCAAAGAATGATGATTCAGCGGGCTGTGGAGCAAAAGTGAGGCGTGCGTGATAGAGAGGGGTGTCGGAGTCCTCGTCTTGAGTACACCATACACTTTCCACACTGCATTGGAGGGTTGAAGCCTCCTGAGTCTGCAATCGGCCGGAGCCGTAGGTGTTGCCGTCTTGATCGGTGATTACTACCACAAGAGGTGCGGAAGCGGGCACATCCTCATAAAGGTTGGCTGTTTGAGTGTCGGAGTCGTCGGTCACCGCCACCGGGTCGGTCCAATCGGTGGATGATGTGGCCACAATTTGGGTGTAAGCGCCCGACTGTGAGCGGCGAGTCACGGCCAAGGGGGTTACGCCGTTGAGGTTAAGGGTGTAGCTCTCTATGGTGACATCGTCTTCAATAGCGTAGGTGGCTGCTCGCTGAGTGACGGCGAGATTGTCGCGGTCGGCTTGGAGGTCGCTGTAGGCAACCACCGGAGTATAGGCCAGGGAGAGGGAAGAGTGAGGCACATGAATCTCCATGACGCGGCTATCGGTAGTGACCTCTTCATTGTCGGAGGTGTAGGTAGTGATGTTGCTACCTATCTTATATCGGTAATATTCGGGATGGGAATCGTCGGTGACAGCCACACTGAAAGAGTCTTTAAATAGAGGGGCGATAGAGCCGTTGTCGGCAGCTACAGGCTCCACTAAGGCGTAGTCGCCGAGGGCATCGTCGCCATGGGTTTTGGCGCGCAGACATTTCACTTCTTCATCGCTGCCGGTATATTTGCCATAGAAATAGGTGTAGCCATCGTCGGCGAGCTCACTACCTGTGATAGTAAGGGAATTGACTGCTTCATATTCGCCATAGACCACGGCATCAGAGGGCTGAGAGGCGGTGAGGCTTTGGGCTCTAAGCAGTGTAAACCGGATGTTGTCGGAGTCCTCACTCTTGGCCTTGAGGTTGGTGGCTTTCAGGGGGTTGGTGAGCAGGGCGGAGTTGTTAAGACTAAAGGTATGGGTGTAGAGGTTGCGGTCGTTTTCGCCTTCGGTGTCGAATATGAATTCCGACTTAGCATCGGCGGCGATGTTGAGCTGGCAACGTTCCATGCTCATGTAGCCGGGGATGGTGGCTTCTATAGTGTTCGACTCTACAAATGGGAAAGTGGTGTCGCCCAAAGTCGACTCGACCAGATATTCCACATCACGGTCGCTCTCCTCTTGCTTCTCGGCCACAAAGGCAGTGACCATGCAAGAGTTTTTGTGTACTTGGCCGCCTGCATCAATAGTTGTGCCCTCGGAGCTTTCTTGCTGCGAGAAGCTAATGTCGGAGGCATCAACCTTCACCTTCTTGCCGTCTACCACTCTATAAATGTTAAAGAGCTCTTCGGCGGTGGTGCCGGGGTTGATTTGGTCGAAACAGGTGTGCCAGTTTAGAGCCACTTGACACACTCTATCTTCCGGTGTAGAGACACCTTCTGAGTCGAGGGCTACAGTATGGAAGAGGAAGTAAGGGCTATAATGCTTGTTGTAGTATGTGTATCCGCTGGTGTTGTCGTCGGCGTCTTCTTCATCGATGGTGGCGACATCTTCAGTAGAGGTGTATTTGGCGAAACGATTGTCGGGGATGAAGAAGAGCAGCGAGGAGTAATATTTTTGGGAGGTAGACTCGGGGCCCATCACCGTGATGTGGCAAAGGCGAATTATGGAGCCACAATCGTGGTTGACCACAAAGGGGTTGCCCTTTTTCATTTTAGCATAAACGTTGTAGGCCACAGGGCCGTCGGAGGGTGAGAATTCTTCATACATGCCTTGGAAGGGGAATTGCTTCATGGGGGCTACGTAGTTGCGGCCATAACGCAATTTTCCTTTGGTAATTACAAAGAATTCGTTGAGGGGCTCTTCGGTGTTGAATATCCAGCCTGACGATGAGGTGGTGGGGTCGGCACTCTCCACACGTTTGCGCTTGGTCATCACTTTGATGCTTTCAATATAGTCGATAGCTTTATCGAGAGTGAGGGTTGCATCTTTAGCCACAGGATAGCCTTTCACTTTGATAAGGAGAGCCGTGATGCCGTCTTCATAAGGTGTGTTATCGCCGGAGATATCGTAGTCGCTCCAGTCCAGGTCGTAGTAGGCTTTGCGGTCGTTTTGGCGAGAGGAGGGGAGCAAATCGGAAGGCGTGGGGTCGTAAATAGTGCCGGGGATATTACGATTGGTAAACACCTCTTTAATGTAGGCCTTAATTTGGTTGGGCTCGGTGGCTGCTTCGGCAAGATTGCTCACATGCTCATCGCCGTTTTCGTCGAGCCAGGAATAGGTGATTTGTCGGAATGAGTCTTCGCAATAGTCGAAAGTGGCTGTTTGCGAGGATGAATCCTGATCGGCATGGAGCACACCTGCGCCCGCGAAGGCACAACAAATGAGCATAAAGCTCTTCCAAAAAAATTTCATTTTGCAGTTAATGTAAGTGTTAAATTTAAGAAAGTGATTTAGGGAGAGGATGAGGGAAGGGGTCGGCAGCAATAAATCCACACAGCTTGACTCGAAGTGATGAAAAGAAGAGAAGCCGCAAAAGATGTTGAATAGCAACCGCGCTGCCGAGAGTGTGGCAGCGAGTCGGCAGTCAATAGTGAGTTACAGACCTATTTCCGGAGGCAAAATTACTAAAAATATTCATATTCAGGCCATTTATCCTTAAAAAATTTAAACTCGACTAATATTTTAGCATTTCAACTATTGCCCGATGCGCCGCGACTCACATTATTAGATGCTGGCGGAAGAAAAATGTGGCGGGGGATGCACTCGCTTGACACATTTTTTGTAACTTTGTGGGTAATTAACGGGGCCGGGCAGAAAATAGCCCGACTTTGACCCCGTGTTAATACTGCCCGAAAACACTTAAATGGCTGACAATGAATAAACAAAGCATCGTATCAATCAACGACCTCTCGAAGGATGAGATTCTGGAACTACTCCACACCGCTTCGCTTTTTGAGGCTAATCCTAACCGCAAAATCCTGGATGGCAAGGTGGTGGCTACCCTCTTTTTCGAGCCCTCTACCCGCACCCGACTTAGTTTTGAGACTGCTGTGAACCGTCTGGGCGGTCGCGTAATAGGATTTAGCGACCCGGCTGCCACAAGCACCTCGAAGGGCGAGACTCTTAAGGACACTATTAAGATGGTGTCGAACTATGCCGACCTTATTGTGATGCGCCACTATCTGGAGGGAGCGGCCCGCCGCGCCTCGGAGGTGACCGACATCCCTATTATCAACGCCGGCGACGGTGCGCACCAGCACCCTTCGCAGACTATGCTCGACCTCTACAGCATCTACAAGACTCAACACCGCCTGGACGATATCACTGTGACTATGGTGGGCGACCTTAAATATGGTCGCACCGTGCACTCGCTGCTTCAGGCGCTCTCTCACTTTAAGGTGAAGTTTATTTTTGTGGCTTGTCCGGAGCTGCGTATGCCGCAAGAGTTTATTGATTTCTGCCATGAACACAACATTGACTTTGAGGAGCATCAAGACTTCTCCAAGGAGGTGATTGAGGCTACCGACATTCTGTATATGACTCGTGTGCAGCGCGAACGCTTTGCCGACCTCGCTGAATATGAGCGTGTCAAAGACCTCTACTCGCTCCACAATGCTATGCTGGCCACTTCCAAACCCACTCTGCGTGTGCTCCACCCGCTGCCAAGAGTGAACGAAATAAGCCAGGATGTGGACGACAATCCGAAGGCTTACTATTTTGAGCAGGCCAAGAATGGCCTCTACGCTCGCCAAGCCATGATTTGCCGCTCGCTGGGCATTGAGGTCAACGATTAGCGCTCTCCCCACCCCTACCCTTTTTAGATTTACAGACTATCTACTACCCCCACAGATATGAAAAAAAGAGAACTCGCCGTGGCTGCTTTGCAGAGCGGCACAGTAATAGACCATATACCCAGCAACGCACTCTTTAAGGCTGTGCATCTGCTGCATCTGGAAGATATTGACAAGAATGTGACCATCGGCAATAATCTGGCCTCTTCACAGCTTGGCACCAAGGGCATAATCAAGATTGCCGACACTGTGCTGAGCGCCGACATTCTCAACCGCATAGCTATCATAGCCCCCTCGGCCGTGATCAACCGCATTGAAGACTACGAGGTGGTGAGCAAACAGCCGGTGACCCTGCCCGACGAGATTGTCGACTTGGTGAAATGCGCCAACCCCAAGTGTATCACCAACCATGAGCCGATGCCCACCCGCTTCTCAGTGGTGAGCAAGCAGCCGGTGACCCTGCGCTGCCGCTACTGCGAACACGAAGTGAAAAGCGACAACATTGAGCTTAAATAAATGAGCAAAGAGACTTGGAAGCCGGGCACCATGATATATCCGGTGCCGGCAGCGCTTGTGACTTGCGGAACCAATCCGCAAGAGTGGACCATGCTCACAGTGGCTTGGACCGGCACCATCTGCACCAACCCGCCAATGTGCTATATCTCGGTGAGGCCGGAGCGCCACTCCCACCCTATCATAGAGCGCAACATGGAGTTTACCATCAACCTCACCACCGAGGAGATGCTTCGGGCCACCGATTGGGCGGGTGTGCGCTCGGGAGCGGAATACGACAAGTGGGAGATGACTGGGCTCACACCTCTGGAGGGCGACAAAGTGGCCTCCCCCACTATCGCAGAGTCGCCGCTGAGCATTGAGTGCCGAGTGAGCCGCATAGAGCGCCTCGGAAGCCACGATATGTTTATTGCCAATGTGCTCTCTCTGCGCGCCGACTCACGATACATAGACCCCGAGACGGGTCGATTCGACCTTGCGAAAGCCAAGCTGGTGGCGTGGAGCCACGGCCACTA
>CAYVAK010000005.1:22477-23640 GCA_964448425.1 uncultured Sangeribacter sp. | reverse complement strand
AGAGGCTGTACCATATTTGAATTATGATACAGCCCCTTTTTATGGGTTTAAATTCTGCTGACCGATTATTTTTTGATGCGGTTGCCGTAACGGCTGCGGAATTTATCAACACGACCTGCTGTGTCAACCAGTTTCTGTTTGCCGGTGAAGAAGGGGTGAGAAGAGCTTGTGATTTCAAGCTTTACCAGGGGATATTCTTTGCCGTCGACAGTGATTGTTTCTTTGGCTGCTACAGTTGAGCGAGTGATGAAGATTTCGTCGTTAGACATATCTTTGAACACCACTTCGCGGTAATTGGAGGGATGAATGTCTTTTTTCATTTTGTAGTTACTACAGTTATTTAATTTCTATTACATTATATACTGAGGGAGCGACCCTCAATGGCAAGGAAGGGAGCGACCCTTCCGGTGTAATGGCGACGCAAAATTACAACATTTTCGCGGAATGAGCAAATTTCGGAGTAATTTCGCCGCAATTTATTGATTGTCAGCGGTGAGCGAGAAGAGGAGTGTGAGCGAGTTGGCGGCGGTGGCCTCAGGGGCTTCGGGGCTCTCGGGGATGCGCAGATAGCTCACAAACGAGCAGATGGTGCGCAGCAGGTGAATGCCGAGGCCTCCTATGGGACGATCGTCCAGTGGGGCGGAGAGGTCGGGGGCGGAGGCGGCTGTGGGATCGAAGGGGCTACCGTGGTCGAGGATTACTATTTTGAGGGTTTGAGGGTCGAGGGGTGTTGATATTAGGGTGATGGAGGGCGAGGGTGAGGGTGAGGAGGGAGAGTAGGCGTAGTTTATGATATTGACGAGGGCCTCTTCGAGGGCGAGGTTCAAGAGGTTGGCCTTTTGGGCATGGAGGGATGAGGGGAGGTGGAACGGACGCAGTAGGGAGTCGAGGAATTGAGGGAGGGAGTCGAGGGATGAGAGGTGGGCGGGGATAGTGATGGTGCGCGCGGTTTTGATGGCGAAGAGAGTGAGGTCGTCGCTTTGAGGTGCATCGCCTGCGTGGGCAGCCACCAGGGCGGAGAGGCGCTCGGTGATGAGGCGTGGGGTGAGGGTGGAGAGCGGATTGGAGAGAGCGGAGATTATGGCATCGGAGCCAAGCAGGCGGTGGTTGAGGTCTTCGGCTTCTGTGAGGCCGTCGGTGTATAGGAGCAGGGAGGCCTCCGC
>CAYVAK010000005.1:19194-22377 GCA_964448425.1 uncultured Sangeribacter sp. | reverse complement strand
CACAGGGCGTTGTTGAGGGCTGCGGCTATGTCGGCGGCTGAGGTTGCGCCGGGGCATATCATGCGGAAGTGGGCGCGGGTTGTGGCCATGATAAGTGATGCGGGCACACCTTTGCCTGAGACGTCGGCTATGACGAAGTACAGGCGCGTAGGGGTGAAGAGATAGTCGTAAAGGTCGCCGCCCACCTCTTTGGCGGGGGTGAGGATAGCATCGAGGTCTATTTGAGGATAGCGGGCATCGGGAGCCACCTTGGGGATAAGGTGCATCTGGATGTCGTGGGCTATTCGCAGCTCGCTTGTGATTTTTTCTTTGGCTTGAGTGAGGGCGGTGATATGGTCGATGTGGCCGCGGAGCGACGACTGCATGAGGGCGAAAGCGTCGTGAAGGCGACGGAATTCGTCGTTGGTTTTAATCTCGGGCAGAGGGGCATCGAAGCGGCCTTCGGATATGGCGAGGGTGGCTTGCGTGAGCACCTGTGCGGGGCGCATTTGGCGAGAAATGATGCGCCAAATGGCGAATATGAGCAGCAGCAGGAGCAGGAGCAGGGAGATTTCAAGGGAGAGGGTGAAGGAGTTAAGCGAGGCGAGGATGGAGCGGTAGGGACACACGTAGCATATCGACCAGTCGGCCACTTTGAGCGGGGCGTAGCACACCAGCATATCGCTGCCGGAGAGGGTTATGGTTTGCGTCCCTTGTCGGCCGACGAGCATATCGCGGGCAATAGGTGCGAGCTCGGGGCCATCGTTCACATCGGAGAAATTGAAAAGAGTGGTACCTTCAAACGACGACCATTTGGAGTGGGCCACATAGTTGCCGGCACCGGATAGCACGAAAGTGAAGTCGTCGGCAAAAGTGCGCATACGGTTAATTTCCTTGTCGAGTTGCAGCAGAGAGAGGTCGGCGGTAAGGATGGCCACTGTTTGGCCGGAGTGGTCGACGAGTGGCATTGAGTAGGTGGTCATGAGGCGGTTGCCCAAGCCGGTGTCGAAGTATGGTTCCGACCACTGAGGGCGGCCGGAGCTGAGGGGCTCGGTAAACCAGGACATGGAGCGGTAATTATAGGAGGAGAGCGATGTGATGCGGCTGGGAGTAATGCGGTTAAGCGAATCGGTGGCCACATAGAGCATCAGTTGGGGCGAGGAGGGCAAGGGTGAGAGGTTGAAGGCCACGGAGGCGCCCATAATAAGGTCATTGTCGGCCACCACCTCGCTGAGCAAAGAAGAGAGGGAGTCGGGCGAAGAGATGGCGGCGAGGAATGAGCGGCGGTTGGAGAGCATAATGTGCTCCACATCCTTGAAGTCCCAAGCCATGTCGCTGATAGTGTTTTGCATCAAGGCGTTGGCATATTTTTGGGCATGGAGCTTTGCTTGCGCCGAGTTGAAGCGATACATCACCACACAGGTGACGGCGAGTATCAGCAAGGTAAGCGAAAGGATGTAGGTGGTGAGTTTTGAGGCTATGCTATTCAAAGTCGAAGAGGGCGGTAAATCCGGTCATTTTGAAAATATCTTTGAGGCCGGAGTTGAGGCCTTTTATAGAGAGGTGGCCGGAAGCGGCGGCGACAGCCTTTCGCAGACTGAGGAATAGGCGGAGGCCGGAGCTACTGATGTATTGGAGGTCGGAGCAGTCCAGACAAATATCCTTGTCGGCATTTTGGAGCAGGGGCTCAATGGCTTGTTCAAATAGAGGTGAGGCAGCAGTGTCGAGGCGACCTTGGAGGAAGGCCGTGAATTTGGAACCGGAGGTTTCAATCGAGACATTCATGGTTAATGATGAATTAGGTAAATGTTAATAGATATGCCACAAAGATAATCAAAGCGCCCGAAAAAACCAAATTCCACCCCCAAAACCACGTAGGGAGTTAGGGGCGGGGGCGGCGCTTGAGGAGGATGGAGAGGATGAGGGTGAGGGTGAGGACGGCGGGGTAATAGAGGTATTTCAAGGGAGCTTCGGCTGAGATGTGGGCCAGACTTGTGGCCAGGAGCATCTGGGCGCCGTAGGGGATTATGCACTGCACAATGCAAGCAGCGGTGTCAAGGATGCTGGCTGTCTTGCGAGGGTCTACACCGAAGCGTGTGGAGATGTCGCGAGCCATGTTGCCGGTGGTGAGGATGGCCACGGTGTTGTTGGCGGTACAGAGGTTGACCAGCGCCACCAGAACGGCGATAAGGGCTTGTGCACCTCGGCTGCCACTGATTTTGCGGGTCATGAGGCGGAGCAGATAGTCGATTCCGCCCATAGCCTTGACCATGCCGAGCATACCGGTGGCAAGGAGGGTGACAATGATAAGGTCGCCCATGCCGTCGATACCGCTACCCATATATCCGGCCAATTCAAAAGGAGTGTGGCCGTAGAAGAGGGCGAGCAGGAAGGCGGCCACGATGCCGCAGGTGAGCACAAGCACCACATTTAGTCCCATAAAGGCGAGCACGATGATGAGCAGATAAGGTATGACCATGAGCAGGTTGACATTCTGCGGAGAGGAGATTTCGCTCACGCCGGCACCTATAAATATATAGATTAGCAATGTGATGAGGGCTGCGGGGAGCACAATGCGCAGATTGGCTTTGAATTTCTCATTGGCCTTGATGCCTTGGGTGCGTGTAGCGGCAATGGTGGTGTCGGAGATAAAGGAGAGGTTGTCGCCGAAGAAAGCACCGCCTATCACCACAGCCACAAACAGAGCGATGTCGGAGGAGCCTTGTCGGGCGAGCTCTTCGGCCAAGGGAGTTAGGGCCACCACGGTGCCCACAGAAGTGCCGATAGAGAGGGATATGAGGCAGGCGGCTATGAAGATGCCCGGCAGGAGCATAGTGTCGGGGATAAACTTCAGGGTTAGGGCCACCATTGCGTCGATGGCGCCGGTCTCCTTAGCCATTGAAGCGAAGGCACCGGCGAGGATGAATATCCATATCATGTAGATGATATTGTAGTTGCCGGCCTCCTTTGAGAAGCACTCGATGCGCTTGGAGAGGGGGCGGGAAGTGTCGATAGCCACAGCCCAGATGGAAGCCACCATCAGAGCCACAGGGAGGGGCATGACGTAGAAGTCGCCCACTATGATGGAAATAACCAGATAGAGGAATATGAAGAGGAGCACGGGTGAGAGTGCAAGAAAGCCTTTGGATTTAGTCATATATTGTCCTTGAAATAAAGTGCAAAGTTAGCAAAAATTCGGGAATA
>CAYVAK010000005.1:0-19094 GCA_964448425.1 uncultured Sangeribacter sp. | reverse complement strand
AGTGTGAACGGGGCCCTAACACTTATTGAGGATAAATTTCCATGCCGGAATCACCTCAATTTCAAGGCCGCCGGTGGGGATAACGCCTTCATCTTCAAAGGTGACGATGATGTTGCGCTTTGTCTTAATTCTGTCTTGAAGTTTGACAAGAGCCGATGTCTCGCGCTCAAAAGTGCCTTCAGAATCATTCATCGTGTAGCATACCTGTATGGCCGTTTCACAATCGGGAATCACAAAGTCGACCTCAATGCCTTGATAATAATAGAACACCGAATCGTCAATTCCATATTTCCTGAATAAGGTAAGTGCAACCAGATTCTCAAGCAATGAAGTCCTGATATCGAGGGCAAGAAGTGATATTATGCCATTGTCAATGAAATAATATTTGGGATTGGTGGCACGCCCCGTCAATGTGTCGGCAATATTAGGCACAGTGAGAAGCAGATAGGC
This sequence comes from uncultured Sangeribacter sp., assembly GCA_964448425.1. GTDB lineage: Bacteria > Bacteroidota > Bacteroidia > Bacteroidales > Muribaculaceae > Lepagella. The sequence continues at coordinate 18,644 of CAYVAK010000005.1, read as the reverse complement.
GTCGGAAGCATATCCCAGATAATTAATTACCGTGGTCTTTGCGATTTTTGTGCCTGTCGAGGCCACAATATTAGCGGCTCGGGTAAAAGAGATGGGTTGTTTCACACTTTCTGCCATTTTCCGGAAAAGGATGCGCAAGGCAAAAAGGTTCTCAATTTTATTTCGGGCGGCAATATCACCAAGGAAAATTTTCCGATACAGACTTGAGAGGTAGTCGCGTTTCACCGGCAGCGTGGCACATTCGGGGAATCCTCCGAATTGAAAATACTCTTCAAAATGGCGCATCAGGATGGATCTGTCGGCAGTAGTGGCGGTTAATAATTCATTGTTTGGATTGACGCCGTTTATTTCAAGATATTCCGCAAATGAAAATGGGAATACATCATGAGTAATGTATCGGCCCCCTAACACCGATGCAACATCTTTGGAGAGCATCTTGGCATTGCTTCCGGTAATAACTACCTTGTATTTGTCGTCGGCAATTCTGCGGGCAAATTTCTCCCAACCGTCAATATTCTGAATCTCATCAAGAAACAACATGGGGCGTTTATCGCTCAGACGGCCTTGGACTTCAAGGATTTTATTCAGGTCTGCCAAAGTCATGCCGGCAAGACGCTCATCTTCAAAATTTATATATACAATTTCATCCCGGCTATGGCCATTGGCTATCAACTGCTGTATCCTGCCATAAAGTATATATGATTTACCGGCGCGACGCACCCCGACAAGCACCTGCCTGTCGAAATTATCGAGATTTATATTGCGCATGATAACCTTGTGCATCATTACCTCAGCACGGTTTTCAAGCATCACCTCACGGAGTGTTTCATTGCTTATCATAGCCATAGTGTTTTATAGACGAAACAAAATTAGTCATTTTTTGTTTCATAGACAAAACAAAATTGGGCTATTTTTGTTTCGTAGACAAAACAAAATAAGATTTTGCACCGGTTTGGGGATGGAAGCAGGCGGTGAAGAGGGAGAAAATGGGGGAATATTTGGTGGAATGTTAAAATTGGTGTAAATTTGCAATAGACGATTGATTGTCAGCCGGCGGAAGGCGGGCCGAGAATTGCCGGCCGGCGGAAGAACGGCCGAGAATTGCCGACTGCCGAAAGGACGGCTATTGATATTAACCACTGAAAGCTTTATCTATGTACCGGAAATTGACTCAGACGCAGCTAGGCATCTATGCCGCCTGCGCAGGCGCCTCGGATGAGGGCAATTATAACATTCCTTTTCTTTACGAACTGCCCGAGGCCATTGAGGTGGAGAGGCTGGCTGCGGCCCTGGAGGCTGTGGTGGAGGCTCACCCCTATATTAAATTGCGTCTGGAGACCACTGAGAGTGGAGAGGTGATGGCTCGCGATTGCAGCTCCGAGCCGTGGCACACCCCTATCACAGAGGTGGCCGATATTGCTGAGGTGGAGCCCTCGTTTGGCGACAATTTCAGCCTGCCGGAGAGGCCGCTGTTTAGGATTGAGATTTTCAAGACCAAGAAGAGCAATTACTTATTGGTTGATTTTCACCATATTATATTCGACGGCATGTCGAAGTTGGCGTTTAATCGCGACTTGGCGGCGGCTTACAGCGGTAGGGCGTTGCAACGCGAGGCTGTGAGCGGATTTGAGATTGCCGACCGCGAGGCGGCGCTGCGCTCTTCGGCGCTGTTGGAGCAGGAGCGCGAGGCGGTGGTTAAGGAGTTTGGCGCGGCTGAGGATATCAGCTCGCTGCCACAGGCCGACCGCTACGGCGATGAGCGAGAGCGCTGGGCAATTAAGGCATACGAGCTGGATGTGGCCGATGAGGCCATAGAGGGGCTGTGTGAGCGAGTGGGTGTGCGCCCGTCACTGATGCTGCTCACTGCTATGGGCTTCACGCTGGCACGCACCAACGGCGATGAGCAGGCCGTATATTCCACCGTGTGGCACGGGCGCGCCGACAAGGAGCTGCGCTCCTCCTTTACGATGATGGTTAAGACTCTGCCGGTGTATCTGGATTTGCGAGCTCACACCACTGTGGAGGAGCTGCTGACCGCGGCTCAGAGGCAGGAGCGATTGTGCCGGAGCCTGAGGGCTTACTCGTTTGCCGACTTCAATGCCGACTTTAATTTCACCAGCGAGGTGTGTCTGGGCTATCAAGGGGAATTTCACGATTTCGCCATAGAGCTTGCCGGGCTCAAAATTGAGGCTAAGGATTTGCGCCGCCACACACTTGGCATCACCTTCAATGTGCAGGTGCTGCGACGTGGCGGGCGATATGTGGCTGAGGTGGAGTATCCGGCCAACCGATATAGCGAGGGCTATATAGAGCAATTTTGCCGCAGCTACAACAATGTGGTCAGAGAGTTTACAGAGAAGAGCGAGCTGGCCAAGGTGTCGCTGTGTGGAGAGGAGGATCTGCGCCTGCTCGACAGCTTCAACCGAAGCAGCGCCATAGACTATGAAGATGACACCACAGTGGTAGACCTGCTGCGCCGAGCCGCTGCGCGCTACCCCGACCGCGAGGCGGCAGTGTTTAAGGATAAGCACTACAGCTACCGCGAGCTCGACCTTATTACCGACCGTCTGGCCGGCTATATAGCAGAGCGGATAGGGAGCAGGGCCGAGGCAAAGGAGCCGGTGGTGTCGGTGCTCATACCGCGCTGCGAATATATGTTTATAGTGTCGGTGGCTGCGCTCAAGGCGGGCTGCGCCTATGAGCCGCTCGACCCCGACTACCCGCAGGAGCGCCTCAATTTCATGGTCTCCGATGCCGGAGCGGCGCTGCTTGTGGCCGACGACGGCTTGCGCCCTCTGGTGGATGAATACCGCGGGGAGGTGCTTCTCACCTCGGAGCTTGAGGCCATCATGGCCGATGAGAGCCTGAAGGCCCCCGAGTGCCGGCTCACCCCGAGCTCACTGTTTATTTTGCTCTACACCTCCGGCACCACCGGCACCCCGAAGGGTGTGATGCTGGAGCACCGCAACATAGTGGCCTTCTGCCGCTGGTATGCACGATATTACTCTCTGGGGCCGGGCCACAATGTGGCTGCCTACGCCTCGTTTGGCTTCGATGCCAATATGATGGACACCTACCCCACCCTCACACTGGGCGCCACACTGCACATCATTCCGCAAGAGATACGCCTCGACCTGATAGCCCTTAACCGCTACTTCGAGGAGCACCACATCACTCACTCGCTGATGACCACACAGGTGGGAGTGCAATTCCTGCTCAATGCCGACAATCACTCGCTGCAACACCTCACCGTGGGTGGCGAGAAGCTGGTGAGTGTCGACCCGCCGCAGGGCTACGCACTCCATAATGCCTACGGCCCCACAGAGTGCACCGTGCTCTCCACCATCAAGCGAGTGGAGCGCAGAGAAGAGAATATACCTATAGGAAGAGCCATCGACACCATGGCCTGCTTTGTGATGGACCGACACGGCAACCGGCTGCCCGTGGGAGCTGTGGGCGAGCTTGTGATAAGCGGTGCGCAGGTGGGCAGAGGCTATCTGGGCCGAGAGGACAAGACAGCCGAGGCCTTTTTCAGCATCAACGGCCACCGCGCCTACCACTCGGGCGACATGGTGCGCTACCGTCCCGACGGCGACGTGGAGTTTGTGGGGCGCAAGGATGGACAAATCAAGATACGCGGCTTCCGCATCGAGCTTAAGGAAGTGGAGGCTGTAATCAGAGAATTTGAGGGCGTGAACGACGTGAGTGTGCAAGCCTTCGAGGAGCCCGGTGGCGGCGGCAAGTATATAGCCGCCTATGTGGTGGCCGACGGAGAGCTGGATGTAGATGCCCTGAATCGGTTTATCATGGAGCGGAAGCCGCCTTATATGGTGCCGGCAACCACAATGCAGATTGAGAAGATACCGCTGAATGTGAACCAGAAGGTAGACAAGAAAGCGCTGCCCAAGCCGCAGTTTGGCGGGGCAAAGAGGGACGGCGGCTCCGCAGCTCAGGCACCGCTCAACCGACTGGAGCGGGAGCTTAAAGAGATTGTGAGTGAAGTGATTAACAGCACCGACTTTTCGCTCACCGACATACTGGGCTACATGGGTCTGACCTCCATAGCCGCCATACGCCTGGCCACACTTATCTACAAGCGCTACGGGGTGCAAGTAGACAGCAAAGGGCTCACCTCCGGCACTATGCAAGATATTGAGAATCAGATTCTTGATTCACTACTACATAAAGCTGCCGGCGAAGAGAGCGAGCAGAGAGACGAGGCTGCCGGCCCCGCAGATGATCAAGCACTGACGCTCACCTATCCGCAGCAAGGAGTGTATTTCGACTGCGTGAAGAACCCCGAGAGCGTGATGTATAATGTGCCGTTCATGTACACCTTCCCCGCCACAGTGGAGGAGGAGCAACTTGTGGAGGCGGTGAAGGCCACGGTGGGCAATCACCAGAGCTTCCGGCTCACCTTCGGCACCAAGGGTGGCGAGCCGGTGATGCAGGTTGGCACAGAAGTGGCTGTAGATGTGCCTATTAAGCACATGAGCGGCGAAGAGCTGAAGCGAGAGATGGAGCGATTTGTGAGGCCGTTCAACCTGCAAAGGGGCCCGCTGTTCCGCTTGGAAGTGGTGAGGAGCGAGGAGGGCCTGCACCTTCTCATCGACTGCCACCACCTCATCACCGACGGTGGCTCCTTCGACCTTGTGATGCGCGAAATCAGTGCGCGGCTCCGTGGGGAGGCCGTGGAGGCCGAGCGCTACCCCTACACCCTCTTTGCTCTCCACCAGAAGCAGGCGGAGCATGGGGAGGAATATGAAAAAGCGAAAGAATTTTTTCACAGCCGGCTCAAGGAGTGCGAAGGCGCCAGCGAGATTACGGCCGATATGCCCAAGGATGAGCACGCCGTGAGCCTGCTGGGCAAGTGCAGCTACAAGGTGGAGCGGGCGCCCATCGAGAGGCTGGCCAAGGAGCTCGGAGTCACCCCGGCATCGCTCTATCTGGCGGCAGTGTTCTACACCGTGAGCCGCTATGTGGGCAACAAGCATGTGTATCTGGGCACCATCTCCAACGGGCGCAGCGACCTGCGGGTGCACAACACCACCGGAATGTTTGTCAACACCCTTGCGCTGGCCTCCGAGATTGGAGAGCAGAGTGTGAGCGAATATATACTCGCGACAGCCGCAGGCTTCACCGACACCCTGCGCCACGAGCAGTATCCGTTTGCGCGGATATCGGCCGACTACGGTTTCCGGCCCGAGATAGTGTTTGAATATCAGGTGGGCGTGATGGCCGACTATGAGGTGGGAGGCGTGAAGCTGAAGCAACACCCCTTGCAACTTGATTTGGCAAAATTCAAGCTGAAGGTGGCCGTGAACGATGCCGCCGAGGAGGGGCTCCACGAGATAGAGGTGGGCTACGACCGGTCGCTCTACTCCGAGAGGCTGGCCGCAGAGCTGGCCGAATCGGTAGGGGCCGTGTTGAGCCACTTTGTTGAGGCGCCGCAGCAGGCTCTGAAGCGAGTGTCGATAATGAGCGAGCGGCAGCGAGAGCAGGTGGAGCAATTCTACACCTCAGCCCGAGCCGATGTGCCCTACACCCGTTTCTATGAGGCCATAGAGCATTATGCAGCCGAAGATCCGGAACGTGTGGCACTGATAGCGTGCGATGCCACCTTGACCTATAGGGAGCTGAATGCCGAGGCCAACCGAGTGGCCCGGGCGCTGATGGCGCGCGGGGTGAAGCGAGGCGACAGAGTGGTGTTGCTACTGCCGCGACGCAGCGATGTGATGTGCTGCATCTACGGTGTGAGCAAGGCCGGCGCGGCCTACATACCGTGCGACCCCGACTATCCGGCCGACCGCATCTCGCTGATTACCGCCGACTCCGGCGCACGCTACATCATCACCACCGCCGAGCATATGGCTGAATTCGGCTCCAAAGCTATAGATGTGAGCGAGCTGAGGGGGGCCGATGTGCCGCTCACCAATCCGGAAGTGGAGGTGGATGGCGACGACCTGGTGTATCTCATCTACACCTCCGGCTCCACCGGACGCCCCAAGGGAGTGATGCTGCGCCACCGAGCCATATGCAACTACCTCTACCCTCACCCCGCCAACATACACATACACAGCCTTATAGCCGACAATGTGAAGGCATATCTGAGCATCACCACCCTATCGTTCGACATGTCGCTCAAAGAGTATGGCGCCGCCCTCCACAACGGAGTGACGCTGGTGCTGGCCTCGGAGCAGGAGGTGAACAACCCGATGCTGCTGGCCGCTCTTATGGAGCGCACCGGTGCGGAGGTGATCAACGGCACCCCCTCGCGCCTGGTGAGCTACATGGAGCTGCCGGCATTCCGCCAAGCTCTGAGCCGATGCAAATCGGTGTGGAGCGGTGGCGAGAAATACTCCGACAAACTGCTGAAGAGCCTTCAGGCCATGGGGTTGAGAATATTCAACACCTACGGCCCCACAGAGATAACAGTGTCGAGCAACGGCTCGGAGCTCACCCACAGGCCCTCGGTGGCAGTGGGCCGGCCGCTGCTTAATGTGCGCGAATTTATAGTAGACAGCGACGGCAACGAGCTGCCGCAGGGAGTGGTGGGCGAGCTATATATCGGCGGCATGGGTGTGGCCGTGGGCTACAACAACCTGGAGGAGCAGACCGCCGAGCGCTTCATCACCTATAAGCCTCAGAGAGGTGAGCCGGAAAGGGTGTATAAGTCGGGCGACTATGCACGCTGGCTGGCCGACGGAGAGGTGGACATACTCGGGCGCACCGACCATCAGGTGAAGCTTCGCGGCTTGCGCATAGAGCTGGGCGAGGTGGAGAGCGCCATCTCCAAAGTGGCCGGCATGACTCAGGTGGTGGTGGCCATACGCACCCTGGGCGGCAAGGAGCATTTGAGCGCCTGGTTTACCGCCGAACGCCCCATAGATATAGAGCAACTGAAGGCCGAGATTAGCCGCACCCTGACCCACTACATGGTGCCCACGGCCTATCTGCAATTGGAGCATTTCCCGCTCACCCCCAACGGCAAGACCGACCTCAAGCACCTGCCCGAGCCCCTTATAGCTCAAAGCAGCGGGGAATATGTGGCGCCTCGAGGCAAGGTGGAGAGCGACATGTGTGAGATATTCCGTGAGGTGCTGGAGGTGGAGCGAGTGGGCGCCACCGACTCCTTCTTCGAGCTTGGAGGCACCTCGCTGTCGGTGACTCGTGTGATAATCAAGGCCAACGGCATGGGCTACGATGTGGCCTACGCCGAGCTCTTCAACCACCCCACCCCGCGCTCTCTTGCCGCCCTGATTGAGGGCTCCGACAAGAGCTCCGCAAGCAGCGAAGAATACAGCGACGAGGAGGTGAGCAACTACGACTACAGCGCCATAAATGAGGTGCTGCGAGCCAACACACTCGAGAATTTCATGGCCGGCGAACGCCTGGAGTTGGGCAATGTGCTGCTCACCGGCGCCAGCGGCTATCTGGGCATCCATGTGCTCCATGAGCTGCTGGCCGACAAGGATTCCGAGCGCCAAATCTACTGCCTGGTGCGCCACGGCCGCGAGGGCCTGAGCAGCGAAGAGAGGCTCAAGAATCTGCTGTTCTATTATTTTGAAGACAACTACGACGAGCTCTTCGGCCGCCGACTCCATGTCATAGACGGCGATGTGACCAACGAGCATGTGTTCGACTCGGTGGGCCACGTTGACACCGTGATAAACTGCGCTGCGGTGGTGAAGCACTTCTCGGAGGGCACCGAGATTGAAGATATCAACATAGGTGGCCTGCAAAACTGCGTGAACTTCTGCTTGCGCACCGGTGCTCACCTGGTGCAGACCGGCACCTTCAGCATCTCCGGGCAGTCGGTCAACGGTGTGCCCGAGCCCTCTACCCTTTTCAGCGAACAGATGCTCTACTTCGGGCAGCTGCTCAGCAGCAAATACACCCACTCCAAATTCCTGGCCGAGCGCATCCTGCTGGAGGCGGTGGCCACGAAAGGGCTTGTGGGCAAAATAGTGCGTTTGGGCAACTTGGCACCGCGCGCCACCGACGGCGAGTTTCAGATAAATTTCGGCACCAACTCGGCCATGGGGCGCTTGCACGTGTTCCAGCTGCTGGGGGCTTGCAGCTATTCGCTCGCGCTCTCGCAGATGGAGTTCTCGCCCATCGACGAGGTGGCTCGCGCCATACTGCTGCTGGCCACCACTCCGAAGCAATGCGTTGTGTTCCATCCGTTTAACAACCATATGCAGCTGCTTGGCGATGTGGTGAGAGAGATGGCCCACACCCTTGGATGCAGCATCGAAGAGGTGGAGGAGGATGAATTTCAGCGCAGAGTGCAGGAGGCCGGCGCCGACGAGCAGAAGGCCCGCATCTTGCAGTCGATGCTCGCCTATGAGAGCTCCGGCAAAGACAAGATTACCGGCTTTGCAAAACACAACCCCTACACCTGCGCCGTGCTGGCACGCCTGGGCTTCCACTGGAACACCACCTCCTGGGACTATGTGAACCGCTTCATCCGAGCCATTGCCTCACTCGACTTCTTTGAGGCCCGCCGATAGCCAAACACACTTACACAAATTCGCTTACGGCTTACGGCCAACAACATCAACCACCACCTCAACAAGAATGACAACACGCAATAAATACCTCACCCGCAAGGCGTTTAACATCTATCTGGGCGCCTCCATACTCACCGCTCTCTCCTCGATGCTTGGCAACATAGTAGACAGCATAATAGTGAGCAACCTGATAGCGCCCGACGCCATGTCGGCAGTGAGCCTGTCGCGACCGCTCATACAGCTCTACTACACCATCTATCTGCTGCTGGGACTTGGCGGAAGCCTGCTGGTGGCCTTCTCGCTGGGCAAGAGCGAAAAGGAGGAGGCCAACCGCACTTTCACAGTAGTGGTGGGGGCGCTGGGAGTGTTCTCGCTGCTAATCACGGCCGTGGGCGTGTGGCGCCCCGAGTGGGTGGTGGGGCTCTTCTGCTCCGAGGCGGAGGTGAAGGGCTACGCACTGGAGTATTTCAGCCCGGTGCTGTGGGGCTGTGTGCTCTATATGGGGTCGTTTTTCCTGGGCACCTACACCACCATCGACGGAGCGCCGCGGCTGGTGTCGGCAGCCATGATAGCCGACAATGTGTGCAACCTGCTCTTCGACCTGCTGCTCATCAAGGTGTGTGGCATGGGCACGGCGGGCTCGGCCATAGCCTCCAACATAGGCCACGCGCTGGGCATAGCTGTGATGGCCTACCACTATCGGGGCGGGCGAAGCGCCTACAGACTTGTGGCCGTGACATGGGCCGAGGTGCGGAGGCGCCTGGGCAAGATAGCGCGGTCGGGAGCGCCGTTTGCGGTGGCGAGCATCTGCCTCACCCTGTACATGTATAGCGCCAACATCATAATTCAAGACAGCTTCGGGGCGAGCGGCATCTACATATTCTCAGTGATGCTCTCGCTGCTCACCTTCTACAACTTTTTCCTCTCCGGGGCATGCAGCACCTTGCAATCGCTGGGGGCACTGCTGGTGGGCCTTGGCGACATGGTGGGCCTGCGCCTGAGTGTGGGAGCGGCCTTCCGGTTTTTGGTGGGGAGCCTGGCGGTGTGCTGCGGTGTGCTGTGGGTGGCACCACAGAGGGTGTGCAGCCTCTTCGGGTGCCCGCCCGAGCTGCTGGAGGAGTGCTGCTACGCGTGCCGCATCTACGCCGTGGCGTTTGTGTTTTTCTGCCTGATATATCTGCTGATGGTCACCTACAAGCTGGTGAAGCAGGAGGCGCTGGCCAATTTTCTCTCGTTTGCGCTCTCGCTGACGGTGATACCGGTGATATGGGCCATAGCACGATGGTGGCCACAGGCCATTTGGTGGAGCAATCTGGTGGCCTATGCGCTGGTGGCCGCCACCGTGGTAGTGCTCTCGGCGCTGAAGCGCAAGGAGGGTATGCTGCCGCTCACACTGCTGCCGGCAAAAGAGGCGGTGCCCACGCTCGACTTCTCGGTGGAGTATAGCCTGAAGGGACTGAGCGAGGGACTGGAGCGCGTGAGCCGCTTTATGGAAGAGCAGGGAGTGGATCAGCAGCGGCGCACAGCCATGGAGCTGTCGGCCGAAGAGCTGCTGAAAAATATCATCGACTACGCCCACACCTCCAAGGGCGCAAAAGCCCCAAGCAAGAGCCCGAGGAAAGCTTACATAGATGTGCGCATGAGTGTGCCGGCAGCCGGGGAGGATGGCGATCCGAGGGTGAGGATGTCGCTGCGCGACGACGGCCGCCCCTTCGACCCCACCGCGGCCTCGGCCCAACGCCCCGGAGGCTACGGCCTGCTGCTGGCCACCGGCCTGGGACAGAAGCTCACCTACAAATATATGTTCGGCCAAAACATCACCACTGTGGAGCGCTGAGGCTGCCCCCCACGCAGAGATGCGCAAGACGCATACAAAACCACGATGCTCCCGGAAGCGATTGGAATCGCGACCGGGAGCATCGGTTTTTGGTGTATGTGTGTGGAGGTTATTTCTTGGAGGCTTTGCGGAGCTTGGAGAGCTCTTTTTCGTTGACGGTGATGGGATACTTCTCACGAAGCTCTTGCACCCACTCTTGCTCCAGAAGGTTCTGGTAGTCGCCGGTGACTTGACCTTTGACGTCGCCCACCTCTTCAGGTTGTGTGAGGAGCTTGAAGTCGTAGATGAAATAGTCTGTGTAGGTGGCGTTGGAGGGTGAGATTTCGGGGCCGCCAAACACTCTTGCGTCGATGAGCGGATTGTCGCCTTTAGCAGCGAGCACTTTGTCGATTTTGGCCTCTTTGGCAAACTCTTGGCGCACGATGGGCATCACCGAGTCGGTGGGCAGTCCTTGCAGGCGAGTGCGTATTTGGTTGCTGACATCTTCAGAGGTGGTCTGAATCAAGAAACCTTTCACATAGGGTTCGCTCCAGGTGTAGTCGCTCTTGTTGGTTTGGAAGAATTGGTTGAGGCCTTCGGTGTCTTGAGAGGCTTTCTCCCACACTTTGCGGTTGCTGACCTCGAAGAGGAGCATGCCGTCGCGATATTCGTTGGTGAGGTTTTTGAATTCGGGATACTCGTTGGCGAGCTGAGAGTCTTCGTATTTATATATTTTGCCTTTCTTCCAGCCTTGCAGGCGATAGTCTACAAACTCGGCGGCCGAAGCGGGGTTGGTGGTGTTGTGATATTTCACAATCGTCTGAGCAAATTCGCCCACGGTGTGCTTTTGGTCGGCAAACGACACGAGTGTCTGGTTGGCCACTTGCGGGGTGTAGATGAAGCGTTGGAAGAACAGAGAGTCGACACCCTGCTTGAGAGCATAGTCGGTGATTTGAGCCTCAACAGCGGGGTACTCTTTGTAGTTGTATTTCTTTTTGAGGGAGTCGATGAAGTGGTCGTAGATGAGTTGAGCGCGGGCGTCTTGGGGATTGTTGACGGCTTGCTTGATTTGGGGTTCCACTTCCTGATACGGGGCCACGGGGCGTTCGTCGAGCTTCTTGATGATGTGCCAGCCGTAGCGGGTGCGCACCGGGGTGCTGATGGCGCCCACAGGCAGAGCGAAAGCGGCGCTGTCAAATTCGGCCACCATGCGTCCGGAGCCGAACCAGGGGAGCATACCGCCTTTGCGGGCGCTGCCGGGGTCTTCGGAGGTGAGGAGGGCGAGGTTGTCGAAGTCGGCACCGGCCACAGCTACTGAGTAGATGCTATCCACGAGGTGTTTGATTTCCTTTTGTTGAGCCTGTGAAGCAGTGTCGGGCACGAGTTTGAGAATGTGCTGTACGAGCACGGTGCCGCGAGCGGGGCGGTGTTTGCCGCCAAGCAGTATATGGTAGCCTTGGGGGCTCTCAACCACGTCGGAGATTTGGCCCTCCTTGAGGGTGTAGGCCGCAGTCTCAAAGTTGTAGGGATAGGTTGAGGAAGTGATGTAGCCCATGTTGCCGCCGCGGGCCGCTGAAGAGCGGTCTTGTGAGAATCGCTTTGCGAGGTCGGCAAAGTCGTCGCCGGCGAGCAGCAGACTGTGTATGGAGTCGATTTTAGCTTTTGCCTGGCGGTTGGCTTGGGAGTCGCGCTGCTTGAAGAGCATGATGTGGATGGCTTCCACCTCTTCGCTCATGCGGCTGTAGGCCTCCTGCATCAGCGACTTGATGTAGGCCGAGTCGGTGAGGTAGGGCTGGGCGAGCTCTTGGCGATAGCCGTTGAATTCGTTTTGGAAAGCTTGGGTGGTGTCGATACCTTCGGCCAGGGCGTCGGCCACTTTGAGCTTGTAGGTTTTAAACATCTCGGCGTATTCGTCGATGGTCTGGGTGCCTATTTGCTGCTGAGCGTTTTTGTTGTATAAATACTCAAATTCAGAGAGGGGCACATTGATGTTGCCTACCGTCATAATGGTAGGGTCTTTTTTTGCAGCGAAGGTGGCGGCGATGCAGCCTGCCAAGCCTGCTATTACAAGAAGCTTCTTGCTCATATCTTTGTATGGTTGTTGTTTGCTTTTTCAGGGCGGAGGGAGCCTGAGGTGGGACGCTCCGCGGTTTTTCTGTCTGTTTAACGCACCGGGGGTGGCTTTTATTGTGGCAGGGCTATAAATAATAATAGGGATGTCATCACGACATCCCCACTACTCTTGATTGTGGATTTAACTTTTGGAAAAACTCTATTAACTTAAGGAATAACCTATTAACTAAGGAATAACTCTAAATAAAGGAAAAACTCTATTAACTTAAAAACTCTAATGTTATGGAGAAATATCAAACTTTAGGGGTTGGCTCCCTGCGGATAGGAGCCTGTGGGAGGTGTTGATATCTCCGACCGTAGAACATGAGGGTGGATCATGCGCGGTTGCTATATAAAGTACTATGGAAATTTCTTCGGAAGCCTGATTGTTAATGTATCGGGTTGGTGAAACGTAATCGAAGTACTTTTCTTATGTCAATTTTTTGGTCCTTGGGTCGTTGGCTCCGAGGGAGCCGGGCTCGAGGGTGATACCTGTGGCGGCCGGCCGTGGGGGTGGCTGCGCTTAAATTGCCGGGGCGAGGGCTTATCGCTACTGCGGTAGCCGTCAAGGCCTTGTTGGGGCCGAGGGTGGCAATTAGTCTCGAGGAAATTATGTCTTCATATCGAGGTTGTGTTTTTGTATCTTCGAGTGGCTTTCGGGGGCCGAAGGGCCTTCGGAATACCGCCCTATACACATCTCTACATGCCGGGAGATGCCATAGTTGGGTGTTTTTCGCCTTTGCTAATTCCTGTGTGCTCTCTCGTAGTGATTGGCTTTAGGAGGTGCTTTATACTATTAACAAATTTGATGGCGCAAAGTTAGTGATAAAAATCGGAATTTTGTGTTAAAAATTCATTTTTCTTTGAGAAATATTTATTTAGCGGTGATTATCAGCGAGTTATAAATGTGCACTATTGGCGATATTTTATTGAATTGAGGGGTCGGAGGAGGTTGCAGAGGGTTTGCGACCAGTAGTTGATGAAATTTTCCTTGCATTGGGCTATGGCTTGAGGGGCGAGTCGGCCGTCGGAATCGCGCACAATCATGAGGCAATTGAAGAGGTCTTGGTATATGTCGGCGAGGCCTTCGGAGATTGAGGCGGCTATCGGGGTGTCGGAATATTTCATATCGTCTTCAAAGGTCTCCAGGTAGGTGTCGTCTTCGGCAAGGATGGCGGCCAGAGCTGAACGGAGCTGTTCGTAGCTGTTTTCGTCGAGGTAAGTGCCCAGGTAAGTGCCGTCGTCGGCGAGGAGGGCGTCGTAGGTGTCGAGGTCGGCGATGGTGATGTAGAGGCGAGGCAGCAGGCTCAGAGCTCGGGCCACAAGGTCGGCAGGCTCGGTGGGCACGGTGGAGGCTGATTCGAGCAGACGGCAATATTCGGTGGCCAGGCCCAGGAATGCTATTGAGGGTGAGGGGGTGGAGGGTGTTGACATAATATATATTGGAGGGGGGTTATCAGTGAAGAGTGAAGAGGTAAGAGGGGCTGCGGCTACGGCTGCGGCCGGGGGGTGTAGAGCCCGTGGGTGTGGATGTATTGGGCCACTGCAGGGGTGGGGAGCAGGAAGGTGGTGTCTTTGCCTTGTGCCAGGGCTTGGCGTAGGAAGGTGGATGAGAGGAGCAGCTGAGGGGCGTCGGGCAGGTAGGTGACCTGCGGGGGTATCTGTGCCTCTGAGAGCTCGTAGCCGGGACGGGGATACACTATCGGGCGGAATTCTTGGAGTATCTCTTGCGGATTGCGCCAGGCGTTGAGGTTCAGGAGGTTGTCGGCGCCGATGGCGAGCCGGAATTGGTGTTGAGGGTATTGGTCGCGCAGGGCGCAGAGGGTGCGATAGGTGAATGAGGGCCGCGGCAGGTGAAACTCGAAGTCGCTCACCCGGATGTGAGGGGTGGGGAGAGCTGCGAGGCGGGCCATAGCGAGGCGATGTTCTTCGGCGGCGAGGTCAGCAAGAGGCTTGAGAGGGTTTTGGGGGCTTACCATTAGCCACACCTCGTCGATGCCGTCTACAAATTGGGAGATGTAGTTGGCGAGCATGAGGTGGCCTATGTGAGGAGGGTTGAAGCTCCCGGAGTAAATTACTATTTGCATTTTAGTGGGCTAATTAGACCAATTGGGCTAATTGGACCAATTAGATCTAATTAGTCTAATAGAGGTCGGAGAAGGATTTGATGGCCTCGGTGACGGCCTCTACGGCTTGCGGGAGGAGGTCGTTGACAATAGTTTTGTCGAATTGCGGGGCGAAGGAGAGCTCGTAGCGGGCTTTGGCCAGGCGGCGCTCTATCTGCTCGGGGGCGTCGGTTGCGCGGCCTTGCAGGCGCTCACGGAGGGCGTCGATGCTCGGGGGCATGATGAAGAGGGCTATGGCTCGAGAGCCGTAGATGCGCTTCACATTGATGGCGCCTTTGACGTCGATGTCGAGCAGGAGGTCGCGGCCCGAGGAGGTGACGCGCTCCACTTCGGATGCGAGGGTGCCGTAGTGGGTGCCGGGGTACACTTCTTCGTATTCAATAAATTCGCCCTGCTCCACCCTACGGAGGAATTCGGCGTCGGTCATGAAGTAGTATTCCACACCGTCGCGTTCGGTGCCGCGTGGGGCACGACTGGTGGCCGAGATTGAGAATCCGAGGCTGAGTTCGGGGTTGGCCATCAGGTGGCTGATAATGGTTGATTTGCCGGAGCCGGAGGGTGCGGAGAGGATTATGATTTTGCCTTTTTCCATAGGGGGTAGGTGTGGGTGGGTGGGTGAATAGGTGGGGGTTAGAGAACGTTGAGCACTTGCTCTTTGATTTGCTCGAGCTCGTCTTTCATTTTCACCACTATGCGCTGCATGTCGGCGTTGTTGCTTTTTGAGCCGAGGGTGTTGATTTCGCGGCCCATTTCTTGGGCAATGAAGCCGAGCTTTTTGCCTTGCGAGGTGGGTGAAAGGAGGGTCTCGCGGAAGTAGTTGAGGTGAGCGGCGAGGCGGGTTTTCTCTTCGGTGACATCGAGCTTTTCGATGTAGAATATAAGTTCTTGCTCCAGGCGACCTTTGTCGTAGTCAATCTGGGGTATTTTTTTGAGTTCGTCTTGGAGGCGCTGGCGAATGCGCTCCACACGGGAGTCTTCAAAGGGGGTGATTTGGTGGAGGAGCTGCTCTATGTTTGCTATTTTCTCTTGGAAGAAGCCCAGGAGCTTGGCGCCCTCTTGGGTGCGAAATTCTTGGAGTTGGGTGAGCGATTCTTGGAGGGCATGAAACACAAGATCGCGGTCTTGGTCGCTCATTTCGGGCAGGTCGGTGTGGATGGCGTCGGGGAGGCGCAACAGGGTGGCATACCAGTCGGCGGGCCAAGGTATCTGGAGGCGGTCGGCCATCACTTTGAGCTGGTCTTGATATTGCTTGACGACTTCGATGTTGATTGAGGTGTTGTTTTCGCCGCCTATGTCTTCGAGGGTGATGAGCGCGTCGATTTTGCCACGGCTCAGGGCGGTGGCTATCTTATTGCGGACTACGAGTTCGGTCTCTCGGAAGTAAGCGGGTATGCGTACGGAGAGGTCGATTTGCTTACTGTTAAGTGACTTTATTTCTACGGTTACCTTTTTGGTGGCATTGGCAGCTTGGCCTTTGCCGAAGCCGGTCATTGATTGGATCATAAAGGATATGTGTTTTTATAGTCGCAAAATTAATAAAAAATGTTGTGAATTGCAATAGGGCCGACGGGTCAGCAGCGGGTCACTTCCTTGACTCCTTTTACGGTGCGCAACTTGCCTATGATGGCCTCCAGGCGGAGGGAATCGGAGACTCCGATGGTGAGGTAGCCCTGAAAGAGGCCGTCGTGAGAGTCGATGGTGATGTTGCGCAGGGTCGTGGTGGGCTCCTTGTTGATTATGGAGGTGATGTTGGTCACTATTCCGATGTCGTCTTTGCCGGTGACTCGCAGGGTGGCGGGCAGGGAAGAGCCGCCGGTGCCGCTCCAGGTGACGCGGATTAGGCGATAGGGGTAGCGGGCGCGCATGTTGGGGGCATTGGAGCAGTCGTTGCGGTGGATTTTCACCACTCCGTCGGCGCTGATGAATCCGAACACTTCGTCGCCATAGATGGGTGAGCAGCAGCGAGCCAGGCGGTAGTTGAGGCCTTTGATGTCTTTGTCGCCTATCACGAGGATGTCGGAGGCGGTGGAGGCTGAGGGGCTGCTCTCGGGGGTCTCGGCCAGGCGGTATTCGTCGGCACCGACTTTTGTTTCGGCGCTGAGGGTCAGGGCGGTGGCTATCTCGTGGTAGATGGAGAGCACACGGTCGGGGGTGATGCGTTCGGCGGCTATGTCGCAGTAGAAGTCGTTGAGCGACTTGTAGCGCAGCTTTTTCACTGCCTTTTGGAATATGGTGTCGTCGAGCTCGATTTTGCGGTTGCGGGTGCGGCGTTCCAGGAGCTCCTTGCCGAGCTCGGCTTCGCGGAGGCGACGCTCGTTGAGGGCCTGCTTGATTTTGTTGCGGGCCTTGCTGCTCACCACTATGTTGAGCCAGTCTTGCTTGGGCACTTGCGAGGCGGAGGTGAGTATCTCCACCGTGTCGCCGTTTTGGATTTTGTAGGTGATTTTTTGGTGGGTGGAGTTGACTATTGCGCCGGAGCAGCGGCAGCCGAGATTGGAGTGGATGTGGAAGGCGAAGTCGAGCACGGTGCTGCCCGGGGAGAGGCGGAAGAGGTCGCCCTTGGGGGTGAAGGCAAACACCTCTTTGGAGTAGGTGTCGGCCTTTAGATTTTTCATCAGCTCCATGGGGCCCGACTCGGCACTCTCCAGGATGTCGCGGATATTGTTCATCCACTGGTCGGTGCTGTCGCTTTTAATGCCTTTGTAGCGCCAGTGGGCTGCGAGGCCTTTCTCGGCCACGAGGTCCATGCGGCGGGTGCGGAATTGCACCTCCACCCATTTGGATTCGGGGCCCATAACAGTGGCGTGGAGCGACTCGTAGCCGTTGCTCTTGGGGATGGAAATCCAGTCTTTCATTCGGGCGGGGTTGGCGGTATACATGTCGGCCACTATGGAATAGGCGAGCCAGCAGTCGGCCTTTTCGCGTTCAGGAGGGGTGTCGATTATCACACGGATGGCGAAGAGGTCGTAGATGTGGGCCATGTCCACCTTCTGCTTTTTGATTTTGGCCCAGATGGAAGAGATGGACTTGGTGCGCCCCTTGATGTCGAAGGTGAGCCCGGCGCGCTCCAGCTTCTCCTTCACCGGGGCTATGAATTGGGCAATGTAGGCGTCGCGGGCACGCTTGGTGGCGTTGAGCTCGGCGGCTATCTTATTGTAAATCTCGCGGTTGGTGTATTTAAGGTAGAGGTCTTCGAGCTCCCCTTTTATCTTGTAGAGGCCCAGACGGTGGGCGAGCTGGGCATAGAGGTAGTTGGCCTGGAAAGCCACGAGATTGACCTTGAGGGTGTCGGGGTGGTGGTTAATGAGGCGCATCACCACCAGAGTGTTGATAATGCGGATAATGATTACTCGGATGTCGGAGGCCAGGGAGAGGAGCAGGCCGCGGTAGTTTTCTTGGCGCACAGCTTCGCCGTGGTGTTCAAAACGGCTCACGGCGGCGAGGCCTTCGAGCAGGTCGCGGATGTCGCTGTTCCAAGGTTTGGCAGCTTGCTCGGGGGTGATGGAGGAGGCCACCACATGTGGGAAGAGGAGGGTGGCAATGATAATATTGCGGTCGACATCTATTTGGGAGGCGAAGAGCAGAGCAGTGCGCAGAGCCACGATGGCCATAGGGATGTCGAAATTATTGCGCAAGGGGGTGGGCAGAGCGGCGAGGCTGCGCATTTGGGCAATGAGTGTGAGGCGGTCGGAGGGAGAGAAGGCCGCGGCAGTAGCTTCGGCGAGCCGGCGTATCAGCGCGCGACACTCAGCTTTTTCGGCAGCGGTGAGAGGAGTAAATGCCTGAGATTGAGCGGGAATATTAGTAACTGATTCTTTCATAAGCTCACACGAGGAGTGGGGACTGTAGGTGAATAAGAGGGAGTAAGACCTCCGTTAGTAATATAAGACGCAAATTTAGTGAATTTAGCCGTGAAATGCAAATCCCCCCTGCGCCCCCAACCTCACACTTCGTTCTTGAATCTACAGTTCCTCGCGGAGTTGAATTAGTTGTATGGTTGCCAGTCAAGACCTACTGTGCTGATAAAATTGAGTATGAAATACCACAAAATATCACCAAAGCAATCATAGCGAAAGA
>CAYVAK010000004.1:0-39231 GCA_964448425.1 uncultured Sangeribacter sp. | reverse complement strand
TATTAAATTATTTTTCTTTTTAAAGAACAAGTTCAGGCGGTGTTTTGTTGTAATAGTGATGTTGTAATTTTAAATTAGTTTTAAATCCTCTAATTTTAGAATCAATACCATTTGTTAAAGAATTCATTTATTCAATGATAATATGTACTGAACTTTATTTGAGTATCAGCCCGTGGTACTCGTTAAATATGGTTAGTTATTATGACAATAAAAAATCGCCACTGTGAAGCGGCGATTTTTTATTGTTCTTATGTGAAGTTGTTTTTTCGTGTGTTAAGCGAGGGGGACCTTAGTTGTGGGTGATAACCACCTTTTTGTGGTTCTGGATGTAGATGCCGGGAGTGGTTGGGTTGGCCACCGGGGTGCCGTCGAGGCGATAGTAGGTTGAGGAGTCGGCATCAGAGCTGCCGGAGGCGATTGTCGGAGCGGATGTCTCGGGCAGGAAGTTTTTGAGCTCGTAGAGGGCAGCGAGGGCTTTGCCGTTGCGGGAGTCGAAGAGGGGGGCGTTATACCAGCCGGAGAGGGTAGTGGAGTAGGCGTTGTATTCCATCCACCACCAGAAGAGACCGGTCACGGAGGAGTGAGCGTTGAGAGTGTCCACCAGGTCGGCGGTAAATTTGCGTTGGCCCTCTTCGGAGTAGGGGTAAGTGGATGAGTAGTTGTAAGTGGTGCCGGGCACTTCCCAAGCGTAGGGGTAACCGGCCTCTACCACCATAATCTCTTTGCCGTAGTTTTTGCCTTCAAGGGAGGTGATGGCGTTGTTGAGGGTGTTGAGGTTTCCGTGGAAGTAGGGGTAGTAGCTGAGGCCAATCACATCGAAGTCGAGGCCGGCAGCGGTGAGGCGGTCGAAGTATTGAGTGAGCACCGAAGTGTTGGCCACACGTTCGGAGTGGATAATTATTTTAGCGTTGGGGCATTTTTCGCGGCATGCTTTGCCGGCTTGGGAGAGGAGGTTGATGAAGTAGTCCCAGTTGGCCGAAGAGTTCACGTAGCATTTTCTGAGTTCGGAGCTTGAGGCGTTCCAGGGTCCCCAGAGCATGCCGTAGCTAATTTCGTTGCCGGTCTGGATGAGGTCGGGGGTTACGCCCTCGTCGATGAGTTGCTGCAAGACGTCGGCGGTGTAGGTGTAGATTTTAGAGTAGAGCTCTTCGTCGGAGAGGCCTACCCAGTCGGCCGGTGTCCATTGCTTCACGGGGTCGGCCCAGGTGTCGGAGTAGTGGAAGTCTAAGAGGAGTTTGAAACCGGCCTCTTTGATTTGCAGAGCGAGCGCTTTCACATACTCAAGGTCTTGGCAGGCGTTGGCATCTTTGTCGCTGCCGGTGTATTTTGAGGGGTCGACGAATAGACGCACTCTCATGGTGTTGAGCTGTTGGTCTTTAAAGAGCTGGAGAGGCTCAACTGCTGTGCCGGAATTGTCTTTATATTTAGCGCCTGCGTTCTGATATTCGGGCAGGAGTGAAATGTCGCCACCGAGGTATTTGTCTGTGGGGTGGGCCACCAGTGAGGATAGCGACAGGCAGAGAAGGCTAAAGATTTTGAGGGTTTTCATTGTTATGTGAATTAGGTTTGTTTGTGTGCGCAAAGTTACTAATTTTTTTGAGAAGTAGGGTCTTAGTGGAGCAGCGGGGTGACCAGAGAGGCGGCGCCACGCAGGCCCAGGCGGGTGTAGAGGTAGGCCAAGGGGAGGATTAAGCGTGCTTTCAGGCGGGTGAAAGGGCGTATGTTGCTGTCGGAGGCGAGGTCGCGCATGGCTTGTTTGCGCAGGGTGTGGGCGGCGGAGCGGTTGTCGGAGCCCTCGCGGCGGAAGAGGGCGGCCAGAAGCACTCGTCGATAGTACATGAGGGTCAGCAGGCGTGAGGTGAGCGGGTGGCCGGAATCCAGAATTGCCGCGTAGGCCGCCGATATGGCCTCAAGGTAGGTGTGCGGGGGGCGGGAGGAGTAGGTGGTGCCGGTGATTGATGCCTCGTGGTGGATTATTTTTGACAACGTGTCGGGGATTTCGACCGTGACAGGTGAGGGGAGCAAGAGACGTATGCCGAGCTCCCAGTCGTCCCAGATTCGCAGAGAGGAGTTCCAGGAGCCGCATTGGCGCACATAGTCGGTTTTGGCTGCAAACGATTCGGAACACAAGGAGCAGTGGTGAATCTGGTTAATCAGCAGGTTGCCTTTGCGGTGGCCGCGGCGTTGAGTGGAGCCGTCGGGATGGACGGTTTCGGTCTCTCCAATAATGAGTTGCGCTTGGGGGTGGCTGGCGAAGGCCTCCATGAAGGCTTGGGCGGTGGAGGGCGACATGATGTCGTCGGAGTCGAAGAAGGCTATGTAGGGTGAGGTGGTCAGGCTCAGGCCTTTGTGGCGTGCAGCGGCGGCTCCGGGGGTGGTCTCGGAGGCTACGGTTACGGCAAATGAGGGGGAGCGGTGGCTGTCGGCCCACTCACGGGCTACGGCCGCAGTGCGGTCGGTGGAGTTGTTGTCTACAATTATCAGGTGGAGAGGTCGGTAGGTCTGATTGAAGATAGAATTGAGAGTGGGGGAGAGGATATCTTGTCGGTTGTAGACCGGAACTACTATTGTCAGGGTCGGGGTCATGGTGGGGTTGTGAGTGGGGTGTTGTTGTGATGCAAATTTAGTGATTTTTTGGCTATTGGGTGGGGCGGATGGAAAAAATTCGTTAAATTTGTGGCATGAAAGTGCTTTTTGTAGGCGATTACTCAAATTTTCATGTGACGCTGGCTCGCGAGTTGAGTCGGCGGGGGCATGAAGTGTGTGTGGCTTCCGACGGCTCCGGTGTGATGGGCACTGTGCGCGACGTGGATTTGCGACGCGGCAGCGGTCTGATGGGGTCGTTTCGATACCTGCATAAGGTGTTCGACTTTGTCTCGCATGCAAAAGGCTACGATGTGGTGCAGATTATTAATCCTAATTTTTTGCAACTGCGCACCGGCAAGATTCGTTATTTCTTCAATGAGCTGAAGCGAAACAACGGGTCGATATTCTTGTCGTTGGCCGGCACCGATCCGGTGATAGTGCGCGGCTGTTGCGAGAGCGAGATGCTGCGCTATTCGGAGTTCCGAGTGGGCGAGGAGCTTAGCGACTATGCTCGCAAGTATCGCTATGTGGAGCGCCGCTGGATGGCAGGCGATATGGGCGACTATTGCCGCTTTGTGTATGAGAATGTCGACGGAGCTATGTCGGCACTCTATGAATACCACAAGCTGGCTGCGCCTTATCTCGGCGACAAGTTGCGCTATGTGGGCATCCCGGTGGATACTAAGCGCTTTGAAGATGTGGCTATGCCCTCCTTCGGTCGGCTCCCCCTGACCATCTTTGTGGGTGTGAAGAGCGAGTTGGAGCTGTTCAAAGGGCTTGACCGCCTCACTGCCGCCGCCAAGCGAGTGGAGGCCCGATGCGCCGACCGCTGCAAGGTGGTCAGGGTGCAAGACCTTCCCTATGAGGAGTATATGAAGGCACTGAGCGGCGCTCATGTGGTGATTGATCAGCTCTATTCCTACACCCCGGCCACCAACGCGCTGGCTGCCATGGCTGCCGGAAAGCTCGCGGTGAGCGGCGGTGAGGAGGAGTTCTACCACTTTATCGGCGAAGACCGGTTGCGCCCCGTGGTTAATGTAGTGCCCGGTGATGATGCCCTCATAGAGAGCACTTTGGAAAGCCTGGTGATGAGCTCCCCGGAGGAGCTTGAAGCTCGCAGCCTTCAGGGGCGCGAGTTTGTCAGAAAACACAACGATGTGGCAGTGGTGGCCGACCGCTTTGAACGCTACTGGGCCGAACTGCTCGAACGTAAATGAACACAGCGCCCCACACCGATGGGGCCCCGAAACATATAAACACAGAATAGATATATGGCTGAAACATCTCTCCAATTGCAAGTATTAATATGCACGCTTGGCGAAGCGGGCATGAAGCGTGTGCTCGAAAGCAAGCATCCACAGGTGGAAGGCGTGGGCTATCTGGTGGCCTGGCAGCAGCCTGATGAGGTGCTGCAAGTGCCCGGTGAGCTGGCTGTGCGCGAAGACTTTAGGGTGGTGGTGAGCCACGACCGCGGCCTGTCGCGCAATCGCAACTTCGCCATAGAGCAGGCCACAGCCCCCTTCTGCCTCATATCCGACGACGATGTGGACTATTACGCCGACGCCTTGCGCGAGCTCGTGGCCCTCTTTGAGGCCCAAAGCGACTTGGCGGTGGTGGCCTTGCGCTATTTGTCGGGCGGAAAATATGTGAAGATTTATCCGGAGGGTGTGCGCAGCTTGGGGCATATGCCCAAGGGCTATTACCCCACCAGCTTCGAGCTCGCTTTCCGCCGGCTGCCGGTGCTCACCACCGGTGTGCGATTTAATGAATACTTGGGCATCGGTGCCCCGCTATTCGGCGCCGGTGAGGAGGATGTGTGGCTGTATGATTTAAGGCACCACGGGCTGCGCTCCGAGTTCCACCCCATCACCATCGGTGAGCACAACAGGGCCACCACAGGTGAGCGTTGCGGCCTGGACGACTGGTTTATCATGACCCACGGCGCCGTAATCAGGCACATACGGCCGTGGCTTTGGTGGGCCGCTCTGCCGGTTCATGCCATGCGTAGTGCCCTGAAAGGGGAGCGTGGATTCTTGGCCTATATGCGATTGTGCTTGCGCGGAGTGGGCTACGCCCGCCGGCATAAGATATTTATGAAGTGATGAGATAATAATCAGAATATCAACAGTATGGAGAAACTGAGTGAAAATATGTGCGGGCGCATGGATTGGCGCCGATTGGTGTCGGCCAAGCGCTTGGGCTTGGAGGAGTATCATGACTCTCGCAACCACAATCGTTCCGACTTTCAGCGGGATTACGACCGCATGATTTTCTCCTCGCCGTTTCGCCGCTTGCAAAACAAGACTCAGGTGTTCCCTTTGCCGGGAAGCATCTTTGTGCACAACAGGCTCACCCACTCTCTTGAGGTGAGCTGTGTGGGTCGCTCCATGGGCAATCTCGTGGCCGACGGACTGCGCCGCAAGTATGGCACCGGCGACGACTATGAGTGGGCCTTCAGCAACATCGGCGACATTGTGGCCACCGGCTGTCTGTGTCACGATTTGGGCAACCCTCCCTTCGGCCACAGCGGCGAGAAGGCCATTAGCACCTTCTTCAGCGAGGGCGATGGCGGAGAGTTTAAAGAGCTCCTTGAGGAGTCGCAGTGGCTCGACCTGATTAATTTTGAGGGCAATGCCAATTCACTCAGGCTGCTCACCCATCAGTTTGCCGGGCGGCGGCGTGGCGGCTTTGCCATGACCTATGCCTCGCTGGCCTCGATTGTGAAGTATCCGTTCACCTCCCGCTACGCCGGTGAGAAGGGCAAATTCGGCTTCTTCAGCTCCGAGGTGGAGACCTATCGCAGAGTGGCGGCCGAGCTGGGCGTCGGCGCCCTCGATGAAACCGGCAATCGGTTTATGCGCTATCCGCTTGTCTATGTGGTGGAGGCTGCCGACGATATCTGCTACCAGATTATGGATATCGAGGACGCTCACAAGCTCAAGATACTGTCTCACGAGGCCACTATTGAGCTTCTGCTGGCTTTTTTCTCCGAGGAGCGTCGCAAAAGCGCTGTGGAGGTGATGAGCCACCTCTCCGATCCCAACGAGCGGGTGTCGTATCTGCGCTCCGGGGTGATAGGTGTGCTCACCGAAGGGTGTGCCGCCGCCTTCCTCGACCACGAAGACGAGATTATGGAGGGGCGCCTCCAAGGGTCGCTGATTATGAACCTTGCCGAGAGCCGGGTGAGAGAAGCCTATGAGAGCTGTTCGCGCATGGCCTACGCCCACATCTACAACGCCCCCGAGGTGGTGGATGTGGAGCTCGCCGGCCATAAGATTATCACCGACCTGCTTCGCCGCCTGCTAAAGGCTGTGAAGTGCCCCCACGACTATGGTTCCCGATTGCTGCTCAGCAAGGTGCCGAGCCAATATGAAATCGCCTCGCCCGACCTCTTTGAGCGAGTGCAGGCGGTGCTCGACCATGTGTCGGGCATGACCGATGTCTATGCGCTCGACCTGTATAGAAAACTAAACGGACAGAGCTTGCCCGCTGTCTGATAATTGCTTCTGAAAGAGATAATGAACAGAGTGTTAAGATATTGTGTGATGGTCATCGTGGCGCTGGTTGCGGTGGTGCCATCCGCCGGTGCCGGCGTGAGCACCGTTAATGATGTGGAGAATGTTCACCTCTCCGACCGCAATCGGTTTGTGAGCGATGGCGAGGGCTATCTGAGCCAAGCCGCCCGCAGCGAGGCCGACGCTCGCCTGAGAGCTTTGATGGACTCCACCACCGTGGAGGTGGCTGTGGTGCTGGTGGGCTCAATCGGCGACGCCGACATCTACGACTTCACCAATAGCCTGGCCCGGCAGTGGGGCGTGGGCAAAGCCGATAAAAACAACGGCGTGGTGGTGCTTTTCGCCATGGAGCAGCATCAGGTGCGCATCCATGTGGGCAGCGGAGCCGAAGGTGTGTTGCCCGACTTGGCTGCGAAACGCATTATAGATGAGACTATTATCCCGGCCATGCGCTCCGACAATGTTGACGGCGCTGTGACCGGTGCGGTGGAACGCCTATGCCGGGTGTTTACCGACCCCTCTGCCGCTGCCGAGCTGCGCAGTTCGGTGGCCAACGACAGCGCTCCGCTCAATGGGGAGACTCTCTTCGGCATCTTCATGGTCCTGGCAGTGATGGTGGGCGTGTGTAGCCTGGCCCTGCTGGCCTGGAAGCTATGGAATATGCGCTCTCTTTCCGACTATCGCAAAGCACTCTATTGCCGCCAAGAGTATTGGCTCTTTGTGGTGCTCGCAGTGCTAAGCCTCGGGCTGGGCCTGATAGCCCTGCTTGTAATGCTCTGGCTTAAACGCTATTACCGCAACAAGCCGCGCAAGTGCGATGTGTGTGGCACCATGATGCAGAAACTCAATGAGGAAGACGACAATAAATATCTCACTCCGGCGCAAGACCTTGAGGAGCGAGTCAAGTCGGTCGACTACGATGTGTGGCTGTGTCCTAAGTGCGGAGCCACCGAAGTGTTCCCCTTTGTGAGCCGCAACAGCCGCTATGTGGAGTGCGATGTGTGTCGCACCCGAGCCATGACCCTGCTCTACGACTGTGTGGAGCGCCGGGCCACAGTGCGTACGGAGGGCGTAGGTGTCAAGGTCTACGAATGTAAAAACTGCAAGCATCAGCTGCGCAAACGCTATAGCATAGCCAAGGAGGCCCCGGTGGTGATTATTGGCGGCGGAGGCGGTCGCGGCGGCGGAGGCGGCGGCTTCTCCGGCGGAAGTTGGGGCGGCGGCGGCTTCTCCGGCGGTGGTGCCGGTGGCAGTTGGTAAAGGAAATTATAAATAAGTTTTTAGTTAACCCTATTATTAACCTGAGTCAGTGGTGCTTAACGCCTAAAGAGTTGTCCTTGTCACCCAAGGTTTGCCTCCTCAAATATGCCGCGGGCTCGAAAATCTAAACAATTATGTCAAAGAAATTTTTGATTTTGGCAGCAGCCGTATTGGTTGCCGGTTCTGTAGCTTTCACATCTTGCAAAAAGTCGAAAGATGAATTCAAGAAAGAAGCAATTTCACTCGTAGAAGAATCTAAAAAAGCAGCTGAAGCCCAAGATCTAGAAGCTCTCTCGAAACTGAAAGAAAAAGCAGACAAACTCACAAAAGAGTATATCGATACCTATGATTGCACAGAGGAAGAAGCAGAAAAATTCTTCGGATCAGCTGTCGAAAAGGTATATGTAGACGAGTAATTTCATTGTCTGACCGCATTATCGGGCTGCGTCGTAATTCATCGGCGCAGCCTTTCTGTTTTTTGCATCATGGCTGCGTTCGGGCGAATCGATTGCGAGGGGGGCAAAAAGGGACAAAAAAGGGGCGGTGAAGGGGACGGGGAATGGATAAATTTTTGTAACTTTGTAGGATATAGGCTTTAAGAGAGCGCAAGCGGTTTGCCCGTAGATGCGATTGGAGAGTCTAATTGTAAGTATATCAATTGATTAATACGCCTATTACTATGGACCAAGTAGATGTAAAGATAATAAATAAAAGCCACCATCCGCTGCCGCAGTATAGCACTGCCGACTCGGCGGGCATGGATATTCGTGCCTATCTGCCCGAGGGGCCGTTGGTGCTCCCGCCCTTAGGTCGCGCTCTTGTGCCCACCGGGCTTCACATAGAGCTTCCGCATGGCTATGAGTGTCAGATACGTCCCCGCTCCGGCTTGGCTCTCAAGCATGGCATCACCATTGTGAATGCACCCGGCACAGTCGATGCCGATTATCGCGGTGAGATAGGCGTGATACTGATGAACTGCGGCGACAGCGACTTCACCGTTTCCGACGGTGAGCGCATTGCCCAGATGGTGATTAAGCAATATTCTCATGTCAACTGGTTGCCGGTAAGCGAAATAGAGAGCTCTGAGCGTGGTGACGGCGGCTTTGGCCACACCGGTGTGGGCTAATAGCCCCCCGCTCCGTCTTGGCTCTCAAATATGGCTAATTAAAGCTGAAAAGATATGATTCACAGATATTTACGCATATCGTTTGTATGCATGGTGGTAGCTGCCTGTGGCATCTTGCTGGCTTCGGCAGCCGCCAAGGACGACTCTCGCAAAGCTAAGTCGCGCTATTTCATGCTCGCCGGGGCTCAGAAAGAGAGTCTCAACGACCATGGCGCCGCCTTTGAACTCTACAAGCGAGCCTATGAGCTTGATAATGAGAACTTAGAGGCGGCATATCATTATGGAGTGCTGACTCTCAGCATACGCGACCTTGAGGATGAGAGCTATCTAAATGCCCTGGCCCTGATGCAGAAGTATGTGGAAGCCTACCCCGACGACGAGGATGAGGTGATGGCTTATGCCACTGTGGCCACCCACATAGGCGAATTCTCCGGTGCCAACAAGGCTTTGACCCACCTGCTGGAGGTGAATCCCGACCATAGCAAAATCTATTTGTCGCTCTCCTTCAACGCTCTCTCATCGGGCGATATGCCCGCCGCCCTTAGCTATTTAGATGACTACGAGCGACTTGAGGGCGCTTCCGACAACATATCGAGCACCAAGATAGGCATATTGCTCTCCCAAAACAAGCCCGACACTGTGGCTGCTATTGCCGAGGCTCGCCGATTTCTGAACCTTCAGCCCAATAATCCGGATGCTTATTGCTTGATGGGTAGCACTTTATCGTCGCTTGAATACAACGACTCGGCGTTGGTGTATCTGCTCAAGGCCGAAGAGCTCGCTCCAAATAGCGCAAACCCCAAATATGCACTTGCCAACTTCTACAACGAGGTGGACGACTCTGTGGCCCACAACGCCAAAGTGAGGGAGATGCTGATGCTCGATGACCTCCCTCTGGAGTCTAAACTCCAAGTGCTGCAAGACTATTCCTACAATATCCTGAGTGCCAACCGAAGCACCGAGTCGATCGACTCCCTCATCAGTGTGCTCACCCTGCAATACCCCCATGAGCCCGAGATTCTCTCACTCGCCTCGCAAGTGCGCTATGCCGAGAAAAACTATGCCGAGGCTGAGAGCCTGGTGAGCTACGCCATGGACCTCGACCCCAACACCGAGAAATATCTCACCCAGATAATCACCTGCCGAGTGGCTCAAGGCAAGCACAAGGAGGCTGTGGAAATCTACGAGCAGAAGGCCGCCGAGCGCGAGCTCAGCGATAACACCCGCTATATGGCTCTAAACGCGTATGTGGCTCTCGGCGACACTCTCAACGCAAACCGCTGTGGGCAGGCGCTGCTCTCCACCGTGGCCCCCGGCCTTAATGTCCACTCCACACTCTCTGCGCTGGAAGCTCTGGGTGTGGACCAATATCAGTTTGCTTCCGACCTGTTTGCCCTCATAGGCGAGTCGTACCGCAGCAAAGGCGACAATGCCAACCTATATCGCTGCTACGAGAACGCCCTCACCCTCTATCCGGCCAATACCAACGTGCTCAACAACTATGCCTACTATCTGGCTCTTGATGGCGGCGACCTTCAGAAATGTCTGGAAATGAGCTTGAAGAGCAACCAGCTCGACCCCGACAATATTGTGAACATCGACACCCTGGCCTGGATATATTTCCTTCAGAAAGACTACCCTTCAGCCCTCGCCACAGAGCAGAAACTCTGGGAGACTGTCGGCGACGACCTCTCCGGCATAGATGCCGAATATTTCGACCACTATGGCGACATACTCTTCTTCAACGGAAGTGAGGAGGAGGCCCTGGCTCAGTGGCGGAAAGCTCTCACCCTTGAGCCCGACAATGACCTGTTGCAGCGCAAAGTGAAGAGCAAATCATATATCGAAAAATAGACCTCTAAGAAATGAATATGCGTAAATTCCTATATGGCCTAACCCTTGTTCTTTCGGCGGCAGCGCTGCTCACCTCGTGCCACTCGGCCAAGCAAGCCACCGGCGCCGCCACCTCAATGAGCGTGCCCTCAGTGAGCTCTTCCACAGCTCTGAGCGGCACCGAGGCGCAAAACATACTCAAAGAGATTGCCGCCTCTTACACCCGCTGGGACAAACTATCCATGGACAGCAAGCTCAAGATGGATGCTCTACCTATCAACCCCTCCATGAAGGTGTATATGGAGCATGCCGAGGCCATAACCATTTCCTTGCATGTGCCTATTGTGGGTGAAGTGGGTAGGGTGGAGCTCACCACCGACTCCATCACCATAGCCAATCGCCTCAAGAAGGTGTATGTGCAAGAGAGCCTGGAGCGCACCATCGGCAAGATGGATATGAGCCTGCTGGATGTGCAAGACCTCTTGTTGGGCCGTGTGTTCCTGCTCTCACAGGGCACCCTCACATCCTCGCTCGCCTCGCAGATGGATGTGACACAAAGCGACGATGACAACCGCATTGTGACCCCCAAGAAGCAAAACCCGCTCGCCGACTACGGCTTCCTGGTGGCCGCCTCCGACGGTTCCACCCTGAAAACCTATGCCACTGCCCAAGGTGGCACCTACAGCGCCATTGCCAACTATGACAATCGTTCGGACGGCCGCCGCAACATTGACCTCAGTGTGAAGGCCGGCTCGAAAACCTATACCGCCACCATAGAGTGCGACAAGCCCGTGACCCTCAACCCAAAGGCCATCTCTCCGATTAAGTTCACATCTAAGTGGAAAAAGGTGACATTTAAAGAACTAATGCAATCATTCTAACCCCCGCATAAAATCAGGCTTCGCTCGGTCGGCAACCCGCTCTGCGGCCCCGGCCTCTTTCACGAGCCCTTCACTTATGAAAGCTTCCCACACACCACTCATAGTCGTGCTGCTGGCCGCCTTGCTCCTTAGCTCGGGGCTTGCGACCACTGTTTCGGCTGCCGACAAGGCCCCCTCAAAGCAGACTGCGACTAAGACCTCCACAACCACCTCCAAGACTTCCGGCAAGAAGGCCAAAAACACATCCAAAACCACCAAAGCCGGCTCGAACACCAAAGCCTCCAAGACCGGCAAAAACTCGAAAGGCAAGGCCAAACAGCCGCCTAAAGAGACCTCCAAAGATGTGCAGCGCCGCCAACAAGCGGCCCAAAAGGAGATTAAACTCACACAACAGCAAATTCAGGCCAACGACCGCGAGATAAAGTCGGGCCTTTCGCTGCTCGAAGAGCTCGACATGGGCATTAAAAAAGGCAAGGCCCAGCTCAACACCCTCTCCACTCAGATTCGCGACATCAATACTCAGATAGATAAATACAGTGCGCAAATCTCCGCCTCAGAAGCTAAAGTGGCCACCCTGCGCGCAAAATATATTGAGTCGGTGAAGAAAATCAGGAAGGCCGGGAAGCAGACTTCGCTGATGAACTTTATCTTCTCATCCAAAAACTTCTACCAGGCCTACCGCCGTTTGCGCTACATGAAGCAATTTTCCGAGTGGCGCACTCGCCAGGTGGCTCAGCTCAAAGCCGAAATTGCTAATCTCAACAAGCAGAAAAGCTTGTTGGCACAGAGCAAACAGGATAAGGACCGTGCACTCACATCGCAGCAGCAGGTGCAGCAGCAATTGGCTTCGCAGCAGGCCCAACAGTCGGCCACAGTGGCCCAACTTCGCGCCAACGGCGATGCCTTGCGCCGCCATTTGGCAGAGAAGCAGGCTGAAGCCAATGCGTTGCAGGGGCAGATGTCGCAACTCATAGCCGCCGAGCAGGCTGCCGCCAAGGCTGAAGCCGACCGCAAAGCTGCCGCCAAAGCCGAGGCCGACCGCAAGGCCCGCGAAGCAGCTGCCAAGGCAGAGGCCGACCGCAAGGCCCGTGAAGCTGCTGCCAAGGCTGAGGCCGATAAGAAGGCTCGCGAAGCTCAGTTAGCTCAACAGACCCCCAAGAAAGAGCAACCGAAAGAGCAGCCAAAAAAGGACACCAAGAAGGAGCAGCCCAAGAAAGATACCAAGCCCGCCAAACCGGCCAAAGAGACTAAGAAACAGACAACCCCCACTCAGTCTGCGTCTACCAACGATAAGAATTACGCTTCGGCTCGCGGTCGTAAGCCCCGTTCCGGCGGCTCGAAAGATGCCGCCTCAGCCCCGGCTACATCGACCTCGACACCGGCTTCGACACCGGCCACATCTTCCGCTCCATCAAAGGCATCTACCACCACAGCAGCCGCTGCCTCCACCTCGACTGCCGGCAGCGCCTTCGGCTCTATGAAGGGCCGTCTGCCTCGCCCGGTGAGCGGCTCATTCTCTGTGGTGAACGCCTTCGGCAAACACCCCTTGCCCGACCTGCCCGACGTGATGTACGACAACCCCGGTATCGACGCTGTGGTGGGCAAAGGTGAGCAGGCTAAAGCGGTGTATGCCGGCACTGTGTCGGGCGTCTATTCCATCAATGGCTTCGGCACAGTGGTGCTCATTAACCACGGCGAATACTTCACTGTCTATGGCCACATTGCTTCGGCAAGTGTGAGCAAAGGCCAGGAGGTGAAGCAGGGCCAAAGCCTCGGCACTCTCTTCAGCGACCCCGACGATGGCGGTCGCACCACCATACACTTTGAGGTGTGGAAAGGTCGCACTAAACTCAACCCGCAAGAATGGATACGCTAATTGAATTTCAACCCTACACCCCGGAGCTGAGAACTGAGTGGGACAGATTTGTGGCCTCTTCGGCTAAGAACTCCTTCCTCTTCACTCGGGCTTATATGGAGTATCACAGCGACCGCTTCAAAGACGCCTCATTGGTGGCTCGCCGTAAGGGAAAGATTTGCGCGTTGCTGCCGGCCACCATCTCACCCTCCGGAGTGCTCTCGTCGCACGCCGGGCTCACATATGGCGGTTGGATCACACCTATGTCACATTTCGACGGCTCGGTCCTCTTGGAGCTTTTCAGCCTCTGGGTGGAGTATTGCCGCTTGCAGGGCTACCGCGAAATCATGTATAAGCCTCTGCCTCACATCTATAGTCCTTGCTCCGCTGAGGAAGATGTATATGCGCTTTTCCGCTGCGGATTTTCGCTGCGGTCGGTGAATCTTTCGAGCGCCATCTCCCTGAGCTCTCCGCTCGGCTTCGATATGAGCAAGCGCCAGCAGGTGCGCAAGGCACTGAAAGCCGGCGATGTGAGAATAGAGGAGAGCCGCGATTGGGCTGCTTACTGGCAGTTGCTGAGCCGGTGCCTTGAGGAGCGCCATCAGGCGGCTCCGGTCCACTCCCTTGAGGAGATTACCGCCCTTGCCGCAGCCTTGCCGGGCAATATACGCCTCTTCACCCTTTCCGACTCTGAGGGCCTGCAAGCCGGGGTGTGCATCTACGACACGGGCCTTGTGGCCCATTCGCAATATGCCGCCACCACCGAGCGCGCTCGCAGAAACTATTTCCTCACCCTGCTCTACCACCACCTCATCACCGAGACTTTTGCCGACGGCACTCACCGTTGGTTTGACTTCGGTACCTCCAACCTCGATGGCGGTCGCTTCCTCGACAGCGGCCTATTGGCTCAGAAATATGCCATGGGCGGCCGCGGAGTGGCTTATGCCACTTACTCTTTAGTTTTTTAATTGGGCTGATTGCTCAAATTGGTCTAATTGGTCAAATTAGTCAAATTGGTCAAATTAGTCTAATTAGTCAAATTGGTCCGATAATAATCTTTGCTTATGGCTCGCCACTCCACACCTTCCGCTTCTCACTCGCTCAGCCGGCGAGTGCTCAAGGTCATGAGCCTCTTTTCCGGGCTTCAGGTGGTCAATATCATATGCTCCATTGTGAAAATGAAGTTGGTGGCGCTCTGGCTACATTCCACCGGTGTGGCCCTCTTCGGCATCTTTCAGAGTGCGCAGGAGACTATTGCCACCTTTACCGACTTGGGACTGCGGCAGAGTGCCGTGAAGGAGATAGCCGGGCAGTCGGCCGGCACAAGGGCTCATCTGAGGCTTGTGCAGGTGGTGCGACGCTGGAGTGTGCTGGCAGGATTGTTGGGCGCTTCGGTCATGCTTGTGGCCTCGCCCGCACTCTCGCAATGGTTCTTCCGCACCTCGGCCCACTTCTGGCCCTTCGCCGCCATTGGTGTGGCGATGTTTCTCAACTGCCTGCTCTACGGCGAGCAAGCTCTGCTTCAAGCCACTTCCGGCCTTAAATCACTGGCCAAGGGCACACTCTGGGGCACTATTGCGGGCCTCGTTCTCTCAATTCCCGCATTCCGCTATCTTTCGGCTCAGACTTCGGTGATAATCAGTATTATAGCCTATAGTTTGGCCATCCTCCTCTGCACCCTTCACTATCGCTATAAGCCGCCCAGGCCGGCTGACAATCTCCGCCCCGCACCACTTGGCTTCAAGGAGCTTTGGCACGAAGGGAGGCCCTTTGTGCGCTTAGGTGTGTATCTGTCGGTGGCCACATTCATCACCACCCTTTCGCATCTTGCTTTTGTGGCCGTGCTCACCCGTGTGTCGTCGGTGGAGACCACCGGCTATTTTCAGGCCGGCGACACCCTTGTGACTCGCTATATGGGCTTGATTTTCTCGGCTCTCGCCATGGAATATTTCCCCCGCATCTCGGCGGCTGCGCACCACAATCGCCGCCTGGCTGTGTATGTGAACCACGAAATCACCTTGCTGCTCATTATCATCACTCCGGTGGTGATTCTATTCATGCTTCTGCGCACATATATAATAGCGCTGCTTTACTCGTCTGAATTTCAGGTTATTGGGCCGTTTGTTACGCTTGCTATCATGAGCACACTGCTGAAGGCTGTGAGCTGGTGCATATCATATTGCATCATAGCTAAGGGCGACGGGCGGGCATATATATTGTGTGAGGGTATTGATGCGGTGGTGTCGCTGGTGCTGCTCACCGCCGGCTATTATTATGGTTCGCTGGCAGGCGTAGGTGTGGCCTATATAGTGTGGTATTTGGTGTATACACTCATTTGCTATTTGGTGGCACATCGCCGCTATAGGCTTGCGATTACATCCACCACACGCACCGCCATAGCAGTGAGTGTGATAGTGGTGGCGGCAGCTTATGCGGCCATCTGTCTGTTGCCGGTGTGGCTCAGCTATCTCTTGCTGGTGCCCGCCGCGCTTCTCTTTGTAGTGCCGTTGCGCCGCTTGCTTGCGCGTTAGAGCAATGAGTAGATTCGGGCCATCACGGCTTCCGGGTCGAAGCGACCTATGGCTGCCTGGCGGGCGCTCCGCGCCAGAGCTGCACGACGCTCCGGGTCGGCGGCAAGTTCTTGCACACGGTCGGCTATCTCTTCTGTGTCGGTGGAGGTGAGCACACCTACTCCGTTGGCGAGTAGCTCATCGGGGCCGGTGACAGCGGTAGAGACTATCGGTTTGCCCACACACATGGCCTCGGCCACCACCAGTGAATAGCCTTCCACATCGGAGGTGAGCAGGAAGAGGTCGGAGGCTCGCAGATAGGTGTATGGGTTAGCCTGGAAGCCGAGGAATTTTACATCATTGCTCACACCGGCATCGGCGGCATGTTGGCGCAGGGTGGAGCGCAAGGCGCCGTCGCCCAGTATCCAGCCTTCGCAGTCGAGGCCTCGGCGGCGCAAGGAGGCTATCACATCGATAAATCGGTCTTGGCGCTTGGGCTCGGTGAGGCGGCCGATGGTGCAGATGGTGAATCGCTGTGTGGGCACAACCTCTCGATGGCTCATGGCCTCAATGTCGTGGATGGGGATAATGTTGTAGACCACCTCAGTGGAACCGCTATAGTTGAGGTAGCGGCAGAAGGAGTCGCGGGCTCCGGCCGACACAAACACCACATTGTCCATTTTTGCGTATAGGTCGGCTTCGGCTTTCAGATTGCCTCCAAAGAGGTAGGCACTCCAATGGTTTTCGGCAAGATTTGTGTGTACCCACGAGATGTTTCTCTCTGCGCGGTGCATCATGAATTGGTGCAGATAGGCTGCCGGGCCCTCCATAAATGATATAATGGTGTGGAAGTGGCGGGTGCCCAGCAGGGCGTCAATTTTACGGCTTAGATAGTGGTCTCTGATGCTGCGGAAGTGGTTCACCACTCTATATTTGAAGTCGGATTTTGGGAATAGCTCGAGAGTCTCCACCTGCTCCGGGATGCTTTTGAGGTGCACACCCATGCCTTTCTCAATGAGCAGGGTGACGCTGTAGCTCTCGTAGTCGAAATTCCGGAGTATGTCAATGAGCACTTTCTCGGCGCCGCCGCACGCAAAGCTCTCATGAATGAATAGTATCTGCTTCTTCATAAGCCGTGGTTACTGTTTGAGACTACAAAGGTAGCTAAAATTTTTTATTGGACTAATTGGACCAATTAGCCTAATTAGACCAATTAGTCTATTTGTTCTAATTGCTCTAATTAAAAAAGTGAGGCCGTGCTCTCGGGCACAGCCTCACTCGGGGTCTATCGTTCAAAAACTCTTTTCTTATTTCTGAATTTTTACTACTTGTGTAGCAGTGCCGCAAGTAGCTTTCACGATGTAGATGCCGCCGGGAAGTTCTGAGGTGTTGAGGCTGTCGTTGCCGGTGAGCACTCGCAGACCGCCGGGGGTGTAAACATCAATCTTGGCGCCTTGAGCTGCAATGATTTGGCCCTTGACGTTGATGAGAGCTTGAGAATCATCGTTGCCAACTTGCTTCACACCGCTTTCGGAGAGTGAGCAGCCGAAGAGGGCGAGGTTGTCTACTGTGAGGCAGTCGCCGTCGTAGGTTGTGAGGTTGATGGCTACATATACATCTTTATCTTTGTAGTCGCCGAGCTCTATACCGCGGTTGCGACGGGTGGTGCCTTCGGGGTTAACAGTGAGGCAGGTGTCGTAGTCAACCCAGTAGTCGCGGTCGGCCGATACTTTGATTGAGTATTTTTCAGAGATGTAAGCGTTGGTAGAACCGGCGTTGAACACGAAGCAAGCGTCGTCGCTGTTCACTTTCACTTGCGGGAGCACTACCCAGCGGTCGGCGTAGCCGGCGCTTTCAAACCAGCTTGAGATGCCGAGCATATAGTTGCCGTAGTAGGGGTGAGTGTCGATGTTCATGATGCCCACACCTGTCTCGCCAAATTCTTCGATGGCTTCTGCTGAAAGGGTGTTGCCGTCTTCTTCGCGGATTGTGAATTCAGGTGGCACTTCGCCCTCTTCAAAGTCCCAATAGAGGTCGGGGTCGCCCATGAGGCGGAATGAAGTCTCGGCGGTGTTGTCTTCCAGGTTAGTCTCATTATCGTTGCTTACGGTGACTTTGAGGTTGTGGTTGCCTTCTGCAATGTTGGTCAGCAGGTCGGCAATTGCGAAGCTGCGCTCCTCTTGAGCCTCAAGGTTTACTGTAGTGCTGTAGACTTCATTATCGTCGATAGTCACTTTTACTGTAGCATCGACGGCTGAGATGCCTTGGTTCATGACATCAAATTTCACATCTTTGTTGCTGAGCTGAGGCACATAGCCGGAGGGGTTGCTGAGGTCGCTGAGGCTGAGCTCTACATCGTCGGCTGAGATGGAGTTGACTGTGATGTCGTCAATGCCGATCCAGTTTTGGTTAGCCGGCGAGGTGGCGTGGAAGCCGATGTAGACTGTTTGCGGCTCGGAAAGCTGGAAGATGCAGATTTTCTGGATGTAGGGCGCTGTGGTGAAGGGGTCGTAAGAGGCCAGCTCATTGACCATAGCGTCGGGGGTGGCGCTGGTGCCGTAAGCCACGTGGAGGCCTTCGGTGTGAGTGTCGTCCATTGTTGATACCCAGAATTTGAGCACATGGTAGCCGGCTTCCATCTGGATGCCATCGAGGATTGCCCAGTCGTCGGCTGCGTTCTCTTTGTTATAGTTGTAGCACATGGAGCGAACGCCGGTGCGTGAGGGGCTCACCCAGAAGCTGTTGGTTTGGATGCTCCAGTAGCCGCTGTCGTCGTTGAGGTTGAAGAATTTTATGTCGCTAACATCTTCAGAGGCCTCAAAGCCCATGGTGTAAGGCTCTACGGCGGGACCTATGTGGCGCACATATGTGGTCAAGGTGTTGTTCGATTCGGAGATGTCTTGGTCGTGGCTGATGTTTATGGCCACTGTGTAGGTGTGGTGGCTCACTGAGAGGTCGAGGGTGCCGGAGAGGGTGAGCTCTACGGTGGCATCCTTAGCTATCGCTACATTGGGCGACTCTGAGAATGCTTCTTGGCCGTCGACAGTCACGGTTACTTTATATGAGCCGGCTTCGGCATCGGCAAGGCCTGCGTTGCTGACTTTCACTTTCACCTGCTCGGCGTTGCTCAAGCCCTCGCCTGATTGCGGTGTGAGAAGCTCGGTGACAGCGAGGTCTACCGGGTTGTCGGCTTTCTTAACCACCAGGCCTTGGGCATACAGACGGAATTTGTCGGCCTCGGAGCAGGCGTAGAAGGCTACGTAGAAGGGCACTCCGGCTTCACCTTCCACAAAGAAGAAGTCGCTGTGAGCACCGGTCACTGAGGGATAGTCTTTAGCGCAGTTTTGGCTAAGGGCTTCTATAGTGGGTGCCGAGCCGTAGTACACTTTCATAGCCTCGGCCATGCTGGCACCGCCTTCATAGTTGTAGCTCACCAGATAGGTGCCCGATTCTTGGGGGGTGATGGCCGGTGAGATGAGCCAGTCGCTGGCTGCATTAGTAGAGTGATAATTGTAGTAGGTGCGACGACCGTCGTCGTTGCTCTCTGAGAATTTCCAAGTGCAATCGTCTTGATTTGCATCAATAACGGTCCACTCGTCAAACTCCGCTTGCGTGTTGAGTGCATTGGAGTAGATGGTCTGGGCGTTTGCCGCCCCTACCGCTGCTGCTGCACACAGCATTAAAGTGGTAAATCTGATCATACGTAAATTTATAATTATTATTTAACTAAAGGTTAAGGTATTTTGTGGCGAAAAAGTAGTGCTTTTTCTTTTTGAAGGTTAAGTTTATAAGGTAATGTCTGAGAGACCGATAGGCTATTTTTTGCGCTTTTTCAGGTCGTTGGAAATCTTGATTCCAAAGATTATCATTGCGCAAATGGTGGTCACTATATTGGTAAACACCAGTGGAAAATTGTCAATAAGCACACCTTGCACAATAAAGAAGGCACCGCCCAGGCCCATCATTGAAAATGTGGGCAGCGCTATGCCATCGGTGTCGCGGGTGCGAATGGTGGTGATAGCCTGAGGCAGGTAGCCAAGTATCATGCAAATGGAGGCCAGATAGCCAAATACGTTTATCCAGATATTCATAATATTAAGTGATTAGGGGGTGAGGGGTGAGGTTTATTTTTTTGTTTTAGCTTCGATACTCGTCGCCGGCCGGCGGGTTGTCGGCGGGATCATACCAAGTGGAATACATCAGATAGTTGCGGGCTATTTTCTGATTCATCTCTTTAGCTTTTTCAGGCTCCACCATTTTGACAAATTTGGCGGGTGCGCCGGCCCACATCTCGTGAGCACCTATCTTGGTGCGGCTGAGCACAACACTGCCGGCTGCCACTAAGGCGCCTTCGCCCACCTCGGCATCGTCCATCACCACTGCGCCCATGCCTATGAGGGCGAGGTCGTGGATTTTGGCTCCGTGGATGGTGACGTTGTGGCCTATGGAGACGTCGTCGCCTATCTCTATTGTGGATTTCTGATATAAGGTGTGGAGCACTGAGCCGTCTTGAATGTTGACACGGTTGCCAATTCTGATGGAATTGACATCGCCGCGCAGCACGGTTGAGAACCAGATGCTGCACTCATCGCCCACCACTACGTCGCCTACTATAGCGGCGTTGGCGGCCAGGAAGCATCCTTGGCCTATGCGAGGCACAAAGCCTCTTACTTTCTGTATGATTGCCATAGTTTATAAGTTGGTCTTTTTTTAGCGGGAGTTGGTCTTTTTTATAGCGGGCCGCCTCCCCTTGCTCTGAGCGGGGGAGGGGCGCGGAAGCTATTATTTCTTTATCGGTTCGGTCTTTTCTTTAAGCCACTGAGCCTCTTCGGGGCTGAGCAGCGGGGTGAGGCGAGCTCTCACTTCGGCGTGATAGCTGTTGAGCCATTCGAGCTCTTGGTCGTTGAGGCTCTCCACCTCTATGAGCTTGGAGTCGAAGGGGAATAGTGTCACAGTGCGCAGGCGCAGGAATTTACCGAAGTCGGTGGTCTGCGACTGCTCCACCACAACGAGGTTTTCGCAGCGTATGCCGTAGCGGTCGGCCAGGTAGAGGCCGGGCTCGTTGCTTATAATCATGCCCTCTTCAAGAGCCACCGGGTTGTGGTTGAGACGCACACTTTGCGGACCTTCGTGGCAGTTGATGAAGAAGCCCACACCGTGGCCGGTGCCGTGGTAGTAAGCTTTGCCCTCTTTCCAAAGGAATTGGCGAGCCAGGATGTCTACTTGGTGGCCGGTGGTGCCTTCGGGAAATTCAACCATTGAGAGGGCTATGTGGCCTTTAAGCACTAATGTGAAGTCGTGGCGCACCTCCTCGCTCACTTCGCCTATGGCTACTGTGCGGGTTATGTCGGTGGTGCCAAGGGTGTATTGGCCGCCGGTGTCCACCAGCAGCACTCCGTTGCCCACTACCGGCACATCGCTCTGCTCGGTGGCCTCGTAGTGCACTATGGCACCATGGCCGTTGAAGCCGATGATGGGTGCAAAGCTCTCATCGACACAGGTGGGGTCGCTCAGACGTAGCGCGCGCAGACGCTCGCCCAGGTTCACTTCTGTGAGCGCTCCTTGACCCACTTCTTCGTCTATGCTCTTGAAGAATTTCACCAGTGCCACGCCATCCTTCTCCATTGCTTTGTCGAGGCTGCGCAGCATGCCGGCGTTCTTGATGCTCTTGAGTTTTGCCACTCCGGCTCCACCGTAGATAGGGGTGCCGCTCAGATTGTCGAGCAGCATGCGTGAGCTCTTGTCGGGGTCGATGAGCACTTTCTCGTCAGCCGGAAGTTGTGAAGCAAACTGCATCACCTCTTCGTAGGGGCGTGTGGTGATATGGTATTTTGCCAAATGGGCTTTCACCGGTTCCGATTCCAGCTTCTCAGCGTCTACAAAGAGTATGCGGCTGTCGGAGCTCAGATAAAGGTAGCTCACAAATATGGGGCTAAAGGCTATGTCGCGGGCTGTGCGCAGATTGGTCACCCAGGCAATGTCGTCGAGCGAAGAGAGTATCACACTGTCGGCTTTTTCTTTCTTTACTTCGGCCATGGTGCGGCTCACTTTGCTGTCTACAGTCTCGCAGACTATCGCCTCGTCGTGTACAAAGAGCTTGTTAAGGGGACGAGCAGGGCGCTCCTTGTTGATGCGGCTGAAGGGGGTGTAGTCGGTCACCAGTACAAGGCCTTTCTCCTTGAGCGTAGCCTCGATGCGTGCGGCATAGGTGATGGAAAATGTGGAGCCGTCGATGGCTACACGTGATCCGGCCGGCAGGTGGGTGGCTACCCACTCCACAAGGTTCACAGCCCCCGGGCCATCCTCTTCCATCATCTCAAAACCGGTGCCTTGCAGCTGCTCTTGAGCTTGGAGGAAATAGCGGGTGTCGGTCCAGCAAAGTGCTTGTGTCGGGGTGACCACGGCTGTGCCGTTGGTGCCGTTTACAGATTTAAATCCGGTGAGCCATTCGCGGTCGCGCCAGCATGCAGGCGGGTTCTCGCTCTGGTGAGGGTCAGTGCCTGACACTATCACGGCGTCAACGCCTTCGTTTGCCATGTCGGCACGCAACCGCTCTAAATATTCTTTCTCAATTTTTTTCATTTTTTGTGGCTCCGTAGTTCAAATTCTCTCGCTTTGGCGTGGCTGATCGCCACCTGTCGGCGGCTCTCTCTTGGAGTGGAATGACTCCTTGTGGATGCCTCGGGATGCCTTGGGTGAAAGAATATTGGCTAACGGACATTAGTTAAATAGTTAATATTCTGTTAGCTTGCCACTTGTCTCGCCTCATGTCAGTGAGTAGCAGATGCTTAGGTTTCTCAATAGAGCCCTTCTTCGCAAAAGGAGTGATGCAGTTCCTTGGCTCTAAGTTAGCTTGGTAAGTGCGTCCACATCAAATGTGGCTGAGTCTAAGTGCTTTCATGATATTCAGCCTCTTTCGAGACCTACATCGATTCTTTGGGCTTCAAAGATACAAAATAATTCAGAAACCGCAAAATCCGCCGATATTCTTCACCCTTAAATTTTCAAATGAATCTATTCTTGAAAACTACCCTTAAATCAACCCTTGAATTTCACATTTGTTAGTTTAGATTTCTGCGGTTTATTTTCCCGAGCTTTTTTGACGGGGTGAAGCAGCGAAGTTTGTCGGTCGGTGCTATGCTTCTTGCACTATCCAGCGCTCGATGTTGCGAGTTTGGGAAGAGAAGTTCACGCCTACTTTGATGAGCTTTTTGTCGCCGTTCTCGAAGGGGAGGGTGTAGTTCTTGTCGTTGATTTGCTGCAAGGCTTCCTCTGCGGTGCCGTTGAGCTTAAACTCCATAACATAAGTGTAGAGGTCGGTTTGGATCACCAGGTCGATGCGTCCTTGCGAGGTGTGATATTCCGCCTTCACGTATAGGCCCATGAGCTTGGCCACTATAAATATCACATTCTGGTAGTGGTTTTCAAGCTCTTTGATTAGCTCGTAGGGGGTGTCGGCGAAGAGCGATGAGAGGCGGTGGAAGAATTCATCCACCTTGCCGGCTTCAATTTCCGAGACAAATTTCATCACATAGAAGCCTGACTGGCTGCGCTGCACCGGCGAATAGTAAGGCAGCAAGAAGTTCATAAAACCTTCTTCCACCTCCACATTTGGGAATCCTAACTTGTATGTTTTGAAGCGGGGATTATAGCCTTTTATTGTCAGGTAGCCGCTCTGGTAGATTACGGGAATCGGGTCGGTGGATTGCGAGTCGACACTGTTGAGCACGTCGGCATCGCACTCCACCGAGGCCATTCTCTCCAGGTTGTAGTCATGCTTCTTGAGCAGATACACCAGATAGGAGGGTGTGCCGGTCTCAAACCAATAGTTCTTTATGGAGTTGCTTTGGAAGGTGCACAGCAGACTAAACGGGTTGTAGACGCCTATCGCATTTTCGCAGAAGTGGTAGCCGTCGTACATGGTGCGGAGTGCCTCTCGGGTCTCAAGCTCTGATTTGCCTGTTTTGTCGGCCAATCGTTTGATATATGGTGTGAATACGGTGTCAATTTCAGAGTCGGTGATACCGCACAGTCCGGCGTAATCTTCCAGCATTGAGATGTCGAAGAGGTTGTTGAGGTCGCTGAACACACTCACCTTGCCAAACTTGGTGACACCGGTCAGGAAAGCAAATTTGATGCACCCGTCCATGCTCTTCAGTGCTCCATAGAAACTTTTGAGAGTGGAGCGATACTCGGTCTGAAGTTCCTCATTGTCAATCTCTTGAAGAATAGGCTTGTCATATTCATCGATAAGGATAACCACCCGTTGCCCGGTTTTTTCGTAGGCAGCGCGAATCACATCGCAAAACCTAAGCCCGAAGGTGCTTTTGTGTGTTTCTTCGATGCCATACAAGCTTTCCCACCGACTTAAATTTTTATCGAGGATGTAATTAAGTGCGTTGTCTTCGCCTTTCTTAATTACATTTAGGTCGAGATGGAGCACCGGATATTGAATCCAATCCTTCTCGAGCTCTGAGATAGCGAGGCCTTCAAACAGCTCTTTCTTACCCGAGAAATAGGCATGAAAAGTAGATAGGAGCATACTCTTTCCGAATCGGCGCGGCCGCGACAAAAAGTAATAGCAGCCTGACTTCACAAGCTGATAAATCAACGCGGTTTTGTCTACGTAAAGATAATCTCCTTTACGCAGTTTCTCGAAGTCTTGGACGCCGACGGGCAGGTTTTTCAATGCTTCCATCTGTGGGTTGAGTTAAAAGGTTACTGCAAAGGTGGTAAAAGTTTTTCAGAATTCAAAATTTAGCTCATTTTTTTATGTCTGTTTTTGCGCTGCTGAGTTGTGGCTGAGTATTACGGGGTTGCGGCTGAAAGTTTATGCCTATTCAAGTGGCCGAGCGCCGATA
Organism: uncultured Sangeribacter sp.; assembly: GCA_964448425.1. GTDB lineage: Bacteria > Bacteroidota > Bacteroidia > Bacteroidales > Muribaculaceae > Lepagella. The sequence continues at coordinate 14,804 of CAYVAK010000004.1, read as the reverse complement.
GATGAGCGGTTCACATCGTCGATGTAGATGTAAGTTATCTTTTCGGGTAGCGTGTCTTGTCCCTTTGGAGTAAGCATCCTGCGTTGGGCAGGGGTGAGCCGCGATGATGGTATGCGCAAAATGTCGATGCTGTAGTTGTATTCGCATATCGGGTTGTGGCTGCGAGCTGCCTTGATTTTGCGCAACAGATTGTAGGGGGTGAGGGGTGCAGAGCCGATGTCGAATTTCATATTAAAGTAATATAGGCTGTCTATTGAAGAGGCAGTGGGCAGATAGTAGAATGGGAATGCACCGTAGATCACACTATCGGGGGTGTGCCATTGGGTGTAGTGTTTGCCTTGGAGCTCGGTGGGGAGCACCATGAAGCCGTTAGGTGTCTTGCCGTCGGTGAGCGATACGCCCATAGCTATGACATCGTAGACATCTTCGCGCAATATCGGTTTGGGGATTCGCAGCAGCCAAGTGTTTTGGTCGTTGTAGGTGTCGACATCGCAGAAAATCACACCACCGCCCTGAGTCTCAAATGCGTGGCGCACTTTCTTTGTTTGGGCGGTGAATCCGGCTTGCGTGAAGGCTATGGCAGTCATCCAAACTATGGACAGGGCACCGGCGAGAATGCCTATCCATTTGCGAAAGCCCGTGAGGTCGGAGGTGCGAGAGTTCCATGCAATGCGCAGGCCGGAGATGAGGAGCATCAGTTCGGCCACCCAACTTGCCCTGCCGATTCTGAAGGTGAGAAGTATAATTGAAATGCCGATTAGGGCCGCTCCCAGCCAGAATATTTGTGCATGCAGGGCCTTGAGCAGCGAGCGCAGTCCATGCTTGAAAGCGTGGTAAAGGCATGCAGCTATAAGCACCCAAAGGGCGGGGTATTGCGCTATGTCGTAGAGCACATACTTGGCGTATTCTAATAAGAGCATACCGACGGGCACCTCGTGAATGCGCGATTGCAGGCCGGTGGTGAGGTAGATGGCTATGGCGCCGGCTATGAAAGAGAAACCGATGCAGTATTGGCGGCGGGAGGCTCGGCAGCGGTTGGCGAGCCACCATATAGCTATACCGCCACAGATGGCTGAGGAGAAAGCCTCGTGGAGCAGACCGGCGAATAGTGCCAACGGCATGGCGAGGTAGAGAGGCACGCGGCGAGTGGTGAAAAAGGTGTAGCAGAAGGCCAGGCATGCTGCCGAGGGTATAATGTAGTTGAATTCTATTGCCATGGCGTCGAAGTTGTCTTGCCAAGGCAGCAGCAGAGTGAGCAGCATTGTGGCGCCGGCGAGGCCCGGGCAGGAGAATGGCTTGCGGCCGCAGCATAATTTCACCATCATGGCGATCATGGCTGTGAAGGCTACAGCGACTATTGCCACAGAGAAGGGACGTGGCAGCAGTTGACAAAGAATCAGCAGCTTGTCGGTGAGGCGGCCGTTGCTGTGGATATAGTGGTAATAGCATTGCTGCAAAGCGTCGGGCAAGGAGGACACATAGCCTTGGGTGCAAAACCAAAATTGCTTGAAAGTGCGGCCGCGTGAATGTAGGTACACCCAGTCGTCTTCAGCCGGATAGCTCATGGACATCCATAGGGTGTAAGCTATGGTCAAAAGAGCAATCAAGCCTATAGTGATAAGGGTAGGAGTTGGTATCTTTTTTAGTTTCATTGCTGATATGAGCTTTGCTAATATGCCCACAAAATTAGTAAATTTTTGTGTTAAAATAATTTAATGAGGCTTCAGAATTGCGCGAATTAGTGGAAAAAGCAGTAATTTTGCAGCCTGAAATAATGCTGACCGCGCAAGCTTGACGGCCTGTTACAGTTGTTATCTTAAGCATAGAGGGGCTGTCAATACGGGTTTGCCGGCATATACACAGAGCAAAATCAATGGGCAAAATAGTCTTATTCGATACAGAAGCAAATCATGCGAACTTGTTGCCGCTGTCGTTCACGCGACCGGTGAGCGAGTTCCGCGTGGGCATCTGCACCATAGCGCAGAAGTGGGCACGCCAATTTTCGGAGGCTCTCACTGTGCTCACCCCCGACTATTTGCAAGAGAAATATCCGCTGCTGCTCTCCGAGGCCGACGCTGCTGACAGTCTCTGGATAGCTTCCAACTTGCTGCCCGACACCTCATTGACCTCTGCTATTAAAGGCTTAAAGGCCGGCGAGAAGCTGGTAGATGCCACCGGGTGCCTGTTGGCTTTCCGCGGCTCAAAACAGCAATTTGAGGCGCTGATAGAGGGCTCTGACCAAGGCTTATTGGCGGTGGAATATTCGCAGGAGTATAAGGCCATCAATTGGCTCTACGATGTGTTTCAGCTCAACGGGGAAGCAATAGTGGACGATTACAAGGTGCTTACCGAAGGGAGAGTGGGCCAACCGGCTTGCCCCTCCAACACAATTATCGGTCCCACCCATGCCCCTGACGGCACACCTTTGCTCTTCATTGAGGAGGGCGCAAGTGTGCAGGGCTCGATACTGAACCTTACCTCCGGCCCGATATATGTGGGCAAGAATGCACAGATCATGGAGGGTAGCGCCATAAGAGGCCCCTTTGCGCTCTGCGAGGGCTCATCGGTGAATATGATTACCAAGATTTATCCCGGCACCACCATAGGTCCCAGCAGCAAGGTGGGGGGCGAGATTAACAACGTGGTGATATTCGGCTATTCCAATAAGAGCCACGACGGCTATCTGGGCAATGCCGTGATAGGCGAATGGTGCAATCTGGGAGCCGGCACATCGGCAAGCAATCTCAAAAACGACTATAGCAAGATTAGGCTTTGGAATTATCCTCGCCACACATTCATGCGCACCGACTTGCAATTTTGCGGCTTGATGATGGGCGACCACTCTAAGGCCGGCATCAATTGCATGTTTAACACCGCCACTGTGGTGGGTGTGGGGTGCAACATCCATGGAGCGGGCTTCCCGCGTCCGTTTGTCCCGTCGTTTTCCGAAGGGTCGCCGACCACCGGATTTTCGGCCCAGCCACTGAAGAAATTTTTCGACACGGCGCAAAGAGCAATGTCGCGTCGCAACATAGAGCTTACCGAAGTGGATCGCAGGCTCTACACATATATTTCCACATTAACAAACGCGTAGCCCCAAGCAGTAGAAAGAGATGACTGAGAAAGGATACGCAACCCACAGAAAAGCAGCCCTAAGAGAAATAAGGGCTACATTAAGGAATGATTTTAGCTTCCTTCGACGACGACGATAGCGGCGAGGCAAGCGGGGCGGTTATGCGCAAAGTTGCGCCCTTAGAAATAAATTTTACGCTGATCCTTGCAATTTATTTTGCGTAAATTCTTAACTTTGCGGTTAGTTAGCAATTACTTACAGAAAAGTAGGGCAATTCCGAAAATTTTTTATCTGAATAGTGTGCTGCGGTGAGAGTCGGTTGTCCGGCCTTAGGTGCAATGTAGCCGGGCGCAAAATTCGGCCTGAATATATCACAGGAATAACTGGAACTAATAGAGCGGAAGCGCGCTACTTTCCCGACAAGATAGAGAGATTTGCCATAGAGGCAGAATAGAAAAGAATAAGCGCTGCGGCAGCGGTGCATCAAATCCAAAGAGATAAAGAGAAATGAATGTAAACAGCATTAAGGTAGATTATGCTCAGGAGGAACATTGCAAGTATTCGGAGCGAATAGTGACGTTGATTTATGAGTCGGCGTTGCAGAGGGGCACCGGCATAGCAAAGCGTTCACCGGAGTATATCGCGCGCAAGATTTCCACCGGCAAAGCCGTGGTGGCACTTGACGGCGATAAATTGATAGGCTTCAGCTATATAGAGAGCTGGGAGCATGGTGATTATGTGGGCACTTCGGGCTTGATAGTCGACCCCGACTATCGCCATCTCGGCCTGGCTGCCCGCATCAAAGCAAAGACTTTTGAGCTGGCACGCACCCGATTCCCTTATGCCAAGATATTTAGTATCACCACATCGCTGCCGGTGATGAAGCTCAACACCCGTCTGGGCTATAAGCCTGTGACCTTCTCGGAGCTCACCGACGATGAGGAGTTTTGGCAAGGCTGTCAGGGGTGTCGCAACTACGACATACTTCAGCGCAACAACCGCCGTATGTGCCTGTGCACCGGCATGCTCTACGACCCCAAGCAGCCCGCCTTGAAGCAGTCGCGCTTCACCCCCTATGTCATGGTGGTGAAAAACAAAATCAAGAAAATATTTAATTTAAAATAAGAGGCTCGTAAACCAATATAAATCAAGAGAATATGGAAAAGAAAAAAGTAGTTTTAGCATTTAGTGGAGGTCTTGACACCTCATTTTGTGTGAAATATCTCACAGAAGATTTAGGCTATGAGGTGCACACCGCGATTGCAAATACCGGTGGCTTTTCCGAGGCAGAGCTCAGCTCCATAGAGGAGCGTGCCTACAAGCTGGGCGCCAAGAGCCATGCCACACTGGACATTACCCAAGAATATTATGAGAAGAGCATAAAATATATGGTGTTTGGCAATGTGCTCAGAGGCGGCACCTACCCAATATCGGTGTCGAGCGAGCGCATATTCCAGGCCATAGCCATCATTGAATATGCCAAAAAGATAGGTGCCCACAGTGTGGTGCACGGCTCAACCGGTGCCGGAAATGATCAGGTTCGTTTCGACCTTACATTCCAAATCCTGGCGCCCGAAATTGAAATTATCACCCCTACACGCGACATGGTGCTCACTCGCGAATATGAGATTAACTATCTCAAAGAGCACGGCTATGTGGCTGACTTCAAGAAACTTGAATACTCCATAAACAAAGGCCTCTGGGGCACCAGCATAGGCGGCAAGGAGACACTGCACTCCGAGCAGACACTGCCCGAACACGCTTACCCCTCGCAGGTCACCGCCCAAGGCGAAGAGACCCTCAAAATCAGATATGAGAAGGGTGAGATTGCTGCTGTCAACGGCACAGAATATTCCAACAAGGTGGAGGCAATTCGCCAAGTTGAGGCCATAGCTTCAAAATATGGCATAGGCCGCGATATGCACATCGGCGACACCATAATAGGTATTAAGGGCCGTGTGGGCTTTGAAGCCGCTGCTCCGGTGCTGATTATCGCCGCCCATAAGATGCTCGAAAAGCACACCCTCACCAAGTGGCAGCAGTATTGGAAAGACCAGATAGGCACCTGGTATGGCATGTTCCTCCACGAGGCCCAGTATCTGGAGCCTGTGATGCGCGACATGGAGCGCTTCCTTGAGAGCACCCAGCAGAATGTGACCGGCACTGTGGAACTGCGTCTGCGCCCCTTGAGCTACACCCTGGTGGGTGTCGACTCCACTTTCGACCTCATGAAGACCGACTTCGGTGAATATGGCGAGGTGAACAAGGCTTGGAGTGCCGACGATGTGAAGGGCTTCACCAAGATTCTGGGCAACCAGATGAAGATATACTACAACGTGCAGGAACGCAATAAGAAGTAAGCCATGAAGGTAGGAATTATCGGCGGCGCCGGCTTCACAGCCGGAGAGCTTTTGCGTTTGCTCATTAACCACCCGAATGTAGAGATAGGCTTTGTGCACTCCACAAGCAACGCCGGCAATCGTCTGGCAAGTGTGCACGCCGGCTTGGAGGGCGACACCGATTTGCTCTTCTCGCCCGACTACGATTTGGAGGCTATCGACACCCTTTTCCTTTGCTCGGCCCATGGCGAGAGCAGCAAGTTTTTGAACGCTAATGCTGTGCCTGCCGGCCTGAAAATCATTGATTTGGCGCAGGACTTCAGAGACGAGAGCTGCGGCTTTGTGTATGGCCTTCCGGAGATGAACCGCTCCCGCATAGCCGGCGCCGCAAAGGTGGCCAATCCCGGATGCTTCGCCACCGCCCTTCAGCTCTCAATACTGCCGCTGGCTGCCGCATCGAAGCTCGAAGATGAGGTGCACATCACCGCCGCTACCGGCTCTACCGGTGCCGGTGTGAAGCCTATTGCCACCACCTCATATAGCTGGAGAGCCGACAATCTTTCGGTGTATAAAGCTTTTGAACACCAACACCTTAAGGAGGTGAATCGCATGATAGCGGCTCGGCAGCCCGGCTATAGCCACATGGTCAACTTTGTGCCTATGCGCGGCTGCTTTGCTCGCGGCATATTCGCCTCAGTCTACACCCGCTGCTCCTTGAGCCTTGAGGAGGCAAAAGCGCTCTATTCCGAATTCTATCGCGATGCCGCTTTCACTTTTGTGAGCGACAGCCTCCCCGACCTCAAGCAGGTGGTCAACACCAACAAGGCCCTCATAGGCCTTGAACGTCACGGCGACAAGCTCTTGATAGTGACCGTGATAGACAATCTGCTGAAGGGCGCGTCGGGCCAGGCGGTGCAAAACATGAACATAATGAACGGCTGGGATGAGCACACCGGTTTGCGCCTCAAGCCATCAGCCTTTTAATTAAGCTACACAGAGAGTTATGACACTATTCGACGTATATTCACTTTATGATATAGAGCCTGTGAGAGGTTCCGGCTGCTATGTCTACGACGCGGAGGGCAGAGAGTATCTCGACCTCTATGGCGGCCATGCAGTAATCTCAATCGGCCATGCGCATCCTCACTATGTCAAAGCTGTGAGCGAGCAGGTGGCCAAGCTTGGTTTTTACTCCAACTCGGTGCGCAATTCGCTTCAAGAGCGATTTGCCGAGCGCCTGGGCCGTGTGAGCGGCTACGATGACTACAGCCTGTTCCTGTGCAACTCCGGTGCCGAGGCCAATGAGAACGCCTTTAAGCTGGCCTCTTTCGCCACCGGCAAGAGCAAGGTGCTGGCTTTCAGCCATGCATTCCATGGGCGCACCTCGGGTGCAGTGGCAGCCACTGACAATGAGAAGATTATAGCTCCGTTTAATCGCACTGCGAATGTGAAGCGAGTGCCGCTGGGCGACATTGTTGCCGTGGAGGCTGAGCTTGCCGGCGGCGAATATTGCGCGGTGATAATCGAAGGCATCCAGGGCGTGGCCGGCATTGTGGTGCCCGACGACGCTTTTATGGTGGCACTGCGCGCTGCCACTCAGCGCTATGGCGTGAAGCTGATAGTAGATGAGATTCAGTCGGGCTACGGCCGCACCGGTCGCTTCTTCGCCCACCAATACGCCGGCATACGCCCCGACATCATCACCATGGCCAAGGGCATAGCCAACGGATTCCCGATGGGCGGCATACTCATATCACCAGATTTTGAGGCCGTGAAGGGCATGCTCGGCACAACCTTCGGCGGCAACCATCTGGCTTGTGCAGCGGCCTTGGCTGTGCTCGATGTGATTGAGAGTGAGAACCTGATAGACAATGCCAAGAGCGTGGGCGAATATTTGCTCAAAGAGCTCAAAACCCTCCAAGGCCCGCTCGATGTCAGAGGCCGCGGCCTGATGATTGGCGTGGATGTGGAAGGTTCCGGAGCCGAGATGCGCAAGCGTCTGCTCTTCGAGAAACAGATATTTACCGGCGGCGCCGGCGCTCAGACAGTGCGCTTGCTCCCCGCCCTATGCATTTCCAAGGCGCAAGCCGACCGTTTCCTTGCGAGCTTCAAAGAGCTGCTCTAAGGCGCGTAGTAACAGTAAAATAGCTAAAGAAGATATGAAAAAATTTACATGTGTAGCCGACATAGGCCCCTGGCGTGAGGCTGTGGCCGAGGCGCTTGAAATAAAGCGCGACCGTTTTGCCTTTTCCGAACTTGGGAAAAACAAAACCCTGCTGATGATATTTTTCAATTCGAGCTTGCGTACCCGCTTGAGCACACAGAAGGCAGCCATGAATCTTGGCATGAATGTGATGGTACTTGATGTGAACCAGGGCGCTTGGAAGCTCGAAACAGAATATGGTGTGGTGATGGATGGCGACAAGGCCGAGCACCTGCTGGAGGCTATCCCCGTGATGGGCTCCTATTGCGACATTATCGGTGTGCGTTCATTCGCCTCGCTGAAGGACAAAGCTGCCGACTATGAGGAGCGTGTGGTGGAGCAATTCATACGCTACTCCGGTCGCCCCGTCTTCAGCATGGAGGCTGCTACACGCCACCCGCTTCAGAGCTTTGCCGACCTTATCACCATCGAGGAGTTTAAGAAAGTGGAGCGTCCCAAAGTGGTGCTCACCTGGGCCCCTCACCCCAATCCGCTGCCTCAGGCTGTGGGCAACTCTTTTGCCGAGTGGATGAATGTCACCGACTACGACTTTGTGATCACCCACCCCCACGGCTACGAGCTCGACGAGAAGTTTGTGGGCAATGCACCTGTGGAGTACGACCAGCGCAAAGCCTTTGAGGGTGCCGACTTTATATATGCCAAAAACTGGTCGGCCTATCGCGACCCTCACTATGGCGAGGTGCTGAGCCGCGATCGTGCATGGACAGTAGATGCCGAGAAGATGGCGCTCACCAACAACGCTTACTTCATGCACTGCCTGCCGGTGCGCCGCAACATGATTGTCTCCGATGAGGTGATCGACTCTCCGCAGAGCATCGTGATTCCGGAGGCTGCCAACAGAGAAATCTCGGCTCAGACTGTGATAAAACGTCTGCTCGAAAGCCTGCCGCGCTAATCCCGGTTTTACTAAGACAATGAACGAAATTAAGCATATAAATGTGGTGAAAATAGGCGGCAATGTGATAGACGATGCCGCCGCTTTGAGCCGCTTCTTAGACGACTTTGTGAAGCTCCCTTCGCCCAAGGTGCTGGTGCATGGCGGTGGCAAGATAGCCACCCGCCTGAGCGAGCAGTTGCAAATCAAGACTCAGATGATAGATGGTCGCCGTGTCACCGACGAGCCCACTCTCAGGGTGGTCACAATGGTGTATGCCGGCCTTATCAACAAGGGGATAGTGGCAGCCCTCCAGGCGCGCCGTTGCAACGCTGTGGGGCTCACCGGAGCCGATGGCAACCTTGTGCCCGCCACTCGCCGCCCGGCCCAACCGATCGACTTCGGCTTCGTGGGCGACATCGACCCCGCCAATGTGAATGTACAGTTTCTCCGGCTGCTGCTGGAGGGCGGAATCGTGCCGGTGGTTTGTGCCATTGAGCACGACGGCGAGGGTAGCCTGCTGAATTGCAATGCCGACAGTGTGGCCCGCGCCATAGCTGTGGCAGCTTCCAAAATCGCTCCCGTAAGCATGCACTATTGCTTCGAGAAGGATGGTGTGCTCCTTGATGTCGACGATCCTTCGTCGCTCCTGCCCGCCCTCGATGAGGTCCGTTTCCGGGAGCTTAAGCAGCAAGGGGTGATAAATAAAGGCATGCTCCCCAAGGTGGCCAATGCATTTGAGGCTGTGCGCCTTGGTGTGGAGTGTGTGATAATAAAAAATTCGCAAAACCTGCTTTCAGAGCGGGGCACAGTGGTGAGATGCAGCCGATAGATCAACATAGCGCTTCGGCTCTCGAGCTGCTCCAAAAGCTCATAGCCGCCCCGTCGCTCTCGGGCTCCGAGGAGGCCACAGCTGCAATTTTGCAGGAGTGGCTTGCGGCTAATGGAGTGAATGGGGTGGGGCGCCACCTCAACAATGTCTGGGCCTTAGCCGGGCCCTACGACTCCTCCAAGCCCACATTGCTGCTCAATTCGCACCACGACACTGTGAAGCCCTCTGCGGCCTACACCCGCGACCCTTTCCTCCCCGAGGTGGCCTCCGGTAAGCTCTACGGCTTGGGCAGCAACGATGCCGGAGCATCGCTCTGTTCCTTGGCGGTGACATTCACTCGCTTCTATGGCAAGGAGTTGGCTTTCAATCTGTTGCTCGCGCTCACAGCGCAAGAGGAGAATGGCGGTCCCGACGGCATCCGTGCCCTTTTGCCTCACTTGAGCCGGCAAGGGATTGAGGTGTCGATGGCTATAGTGGGTGAGCCCACATCGCTGCAAGTGGCGGTGGGCGAGCGCGGCCTTGTGGTGCTCGACTGTGTGGCGCGCGCTTCCGGTGGCCATGCCGCCCGTTCGGAAGGTGGCAACGCCCTCTATGTGGCCATCGACGATATAGAGCGTCTGCGTAATTTCCGGTTTGAGAAGGTCTCGAGACTGCTGGGCGACATCAAGGTCACGGTGACTCAGATTCAAGCCGGCCGGCAGCACAATGTGCTCCCCGAGGAGTGCAAATTTGTGGTAGATGTGCGCACCACCGATGCCTACACCAACGAGCAAACCATAGCCTTGCTGCAAGGGGTCATGACCTCGCAAGCCAAAGAGCGCAGCACCCGCAACAGGGCCTCCGCCATAGCCCCCGACCATGTGCTGGTGCAAGCCGCCAGGAAAGCCGGTTGCTCACCATTCATATCGCCCACCACCTCCGATATGGTCAATATGCCGTTCCCGGCCATCAAGATTGGTCCCGGGGAGTCGCGACGCTCTCACACCGCCGACGAGTTTGTAGAGCTGCATGAAGTAGCCCTCGGAGTAGAAACTTACTATAAGATAATCAACAATTTAGCAGATATAATCCATGGCTGATAAATTATGGAGCAAGGGTTTTGAACCCGACAAGATGATAGAAGAATTTACAGTGGGGCGCGACCGTGAGCTCGACCTCAAGCTCGCGCGCTACGATGTGGAGGGCTCGATAGCCCACATCACCATGTTGCAATCCATTGGCCTCTTGAGCGCCGACGAGCTCGAAGTGCTCACCTCCGAGCTCAATGCGATAAAGCAAACCATAGATTCGGGCCAATTCACCATAGAGCCCGGAATTGAAGATATACACTCGCAAATAGAGCTTATGCTCACTCGCAAGCTTGGCGAGGTGGGCAAGAAGATTCACTCCGGCCGCTCGCGCAACGACCAGGTGCTGGTAGACATCAAACTGTTTCTGCGCTCCGAATTGCGCCGCATAGGCAGCGAAGTTGACCGCCTCTTTGAGTGCCTGCAAAGCCTCAGCGAGCAATACAAGGATGTGCTGATGCCCGGCTACACCCATGCTCAAATAGCCATGCCCTCATCGTTTGGCCTCTGGTTTGGCGCCTATGCAGAGGCCCTCATCGACGATGTGCAGCTGCTGGTGGCCGCCTATAAGGTGGCTAACCAAAATCCGCTTGGCTCGGCTGCCGGCTACGGCTCCTCCTTCCCCCTCAACCGCACCATGACCACCCGCCTCCTGGGCTTCGATAGCATGAACTACAATGTGGTGGCTGCACAGATGGGCCGCGGCAAGACAGAGCGCGCCGCCGCCTATGCCATTGCTTCTCTGGCCTCCACCCTGAGCCGCCTCTCCATGGATGTGTGCACATATATGTGCCAAAATTTCGGGTTCATATCCTTCCCCGACGAGCTCACCACCGGCTCCAGCATCATGCCCCACAAGAAGAATCCCGATGTATTTGAGATTATGCGCGGCAAGTGCAACCGCCTGCAAGCCATACCAAATGAAATCTCGCTGCTCACCTCTAACCTCCCCCTGGGCTATAACCGCGACCTCCAGCTGCTCAAGGATATTCTCTTCCCGGCCATCGACGAGCTTTGCTCTTGCTTGCAAATGGCTCGGTTCATGCTCGGCCACATCAAGGTGAACTGTGACATACTTTCCGACCCCAAATACGACTATCTCTTCACAGTGGAAGATGTGAACCGTCTCACACTTAGCGGAATGCCCTTCCGTGAGGCTTATCGCACCATCGGTATGCAAGTGCAGAAAGGGGAGTATAAGCCCACACGCAGCATCCACCACACCCACGAAGGAAGCATCGGCAATCTTTGCACCTCTCATATAGCCGCCAAAATGGCCGCCGCTATCTCCCCGCTAAAATAGCCGCTAACAAGCTATTCGCTTACCCATATAGCCACCCGGCAGCTCACCGACCATCCACGGTCGCACCGCTGCCCGGTGGCTCTCTTTTTTATCCCCTCGCAAGCTTGCAAATTGACAGCTCAAAAACTCTCTTAAGCTAAAAAATACAATAATCGGGGCAGAAGGTGCGTTAATTCAATAATGAAACTCAACGGACTATATATGCGCACCGACTCACATATGGCAAGCCGCAAAGCCGGCAAAGCAGCAAAGCGACTCTTGTTGCTCCTAATGCTCTGCTTTGCCGCTCTTCCCGTAGCCGCACAGCGCAACGACTTCCTCTATAATCGTCCATATGCCGACCAGAAGAAACTCCACCTCGGATTCTCGGTTGGTATGCACTTCCAAGACCTCAAATTCACCCACAACGGCTTCACCACCGACGACGGTCAAAACTGGTATGCCGAAGTGCCCGGATATAGTCCCGGCTTCTGCGTCAACGTCCTTGCCGACCTGCGTTTGCACCAATACTTCAACCTGCGCCTCTCGCCCGGTATGTATTTCGGCAACAAGAATGTGACCATGATTGAGAGCCACACCGGTGTCACCAACACCCAGAATGTGAAATCAGCCTACGTGGTGGTGCCGCTCGACCTTAAAATCTCGGGCGACCGATACAAAAACACCCGCCCCTACGTCACTGTCGGTGGCATGGCAGCCTTCGATGTGGGCAAACGCCGTAGCGACTACCTCCAGTTTAAGCCCTCCGACTTCTACCTCACCCTAGGCATGGGCTGCGACTTCTATCTCCCCTTCTTCAAGCTGAACCCGGAGATTAAATTCTGCTTCGGCCTCTCCGACATTCTCAAGCATGACCGCCCCGACCTTGACGACGACCCCGAAACCATTAAAATGACCAACTCTCTGGCCAAAGTGAAATCAAAAATGGTGGTGCTCACCTTCTATTTTGAATAAATGCAACCTCGCCTCATAAGTCATATCACCCACAACATCCTGCGCCCGGGCCTCGCGGCCTTGGTCCTGCTCCTGCTGTGCCTCCCTCTGAGCGCACAAACCACCGACCCCAACCTGGCGCAATATTGGGAAATGACCACCTACTATAACCCCGCGGCCACCGGCTCTACCGACTATCTGCGCATACGCGGCGATGCCCGCTTGCAGTGGCTCGGCATTGACAACGCCCCCAAAGACTTCCTGCTCACCGGCGACATCCCGATAAAAATTTCGCGACAAAGAGTGGGCGCCGGCGTCACCATCAATCAAGAGAGCATCGGCCTGTTTCGCAACCTTGCCGTGGGCCTGCAAGCTTCCTATAAGCTAAAGCTCTTCAAAGGTGTGCTCTCAGTGGGCCTGGAGGGCTTATACTATAATCAGAAATTCAGCGGTAGCGAAGTGGTGCTCCCCGACGACGATGACTACCACGACAGCACCGACGAAGCTATACCTACCCAGGATGTCACCGGCAGTAAATTCGACTTCAGTGCCGGCCTGTGGTACACCCACTCCAACTGGTGGGTGGGCATCTCCGGCCGCCACCTCCTTCAGCCCACACTCAACCTCAAAGTGGAAGGCACCGACGACACCAGTTCCGACACCGAATACTACCAGACAGAGCTCTCCCGCACCCTCTATTTTATGGGCGGTGGCAATATTCCGATAAAAAACACGTTATTTGAATTGCAGCCAAGTGTCTACGTAGCCACCGACCTTACCGACTACACCTGGCAGGCCGACCTTAGAGCCCGCTACCACAAATTTCTAAGCATCGGCGTGGGTTACCGTTGGAAATCAGCCGTTAAAGCACTCCTGGCAGCAGAATACAAAAACTTCTATTTGGGCTATGCATATGAATATCCACTCAACTCGGTGGTGAAAGCAAGCTCCGGAAGCCATGAAATAGTGGCAGGCTATCAGCTAAAACTCGATTTCTCGCAGAAAAATCGTAACCGCCACAGAAGTATCAGAATAATGTAAGCAGCAATTGTAAGCAGCAATGAAGCAAACAAATAAACAAACCCCCGGCAGCCGCGCAATGCAGCGAGCCCGTAGCCTTGGCAAAAGCGCCCTCTTGCTCAGTGGCGTGGCGACAGCCCTCAGCCTGTCGTCCTGTTTCTCATCACGCTCCTCAAGCAGCGCCGGCGGCGAAGTCACCGGTGTGAGCGGCGCAGCTTATTCCGAGCCTACACCCTACGGAATGGTGCTCATTGACCGCGGTACCATCAAAATGGGCCCCGCAGCCGACGACTCTACCTGGAACATCCGCGCCGACCAGCGTGGCATCAGTGTCGATGCCTTCTGGATGGATGAGACCGAAATCACCAACTCAAAATACAAACAATTTGTGTTCTGGGTGCGCGACTCCATTATCCGCGAGCGCCTCGCCGACCCTGCTTATGGCGGCAACGAAGACTTCAAAATTGAGGAAGACAAAGAGGGTAACCCCATTAAGCCTCACCTCAATTGGAGCAAAAACATACCTTGGCGCAACGCCAACGAGGATGAGCAACGTGCCATAGAGAGCATCTATCGCACCAACCCCATCACAGGCCACCGCGAGCTCGACCCCACACAGCTCAACTACCGCTATGAGGTGTACAACCACACTGCTGCCGCAAAACGTAAAAACCGCCTCGACCCTACTCGTCGCGACTATAACACCGACCACGAAGTAGACAACACACCCCCCACAATCTCCAAGGACACCGCCTACTTCAACGACGAAGGCAACATTGTGAGAGAAACCATCAGCCGCCCGCTCTCAGGCGACTACGACTTCCTCAACACATACATTGTGAACGTTTATCCCGACACCACCGCCTGGATCAACGACTTCGACAACGCCTACAATGAGCCTTACACCCGTATGTATTTCTCACACGCCGGCTACAACGACTACCCCGTGGTGGGCGTGAGCTGGGAACAGGCCAACGCTTTTGCCAACTGGCGCACCGACTATCTCAAACGCTCCCTGGGCAAAGAGGGCGTATATGTAGAGCCCTTCCGCCTTCCCACAGAAGCTGAATGGGAATTTGCCGCCCGCGCCGGCAACTCCGAAAGCTCCTACCCCTGGGAAGAGATGGTGCCTATGGACG
>CAYVAK010000003.1:0-39565 GCA_964448425.1 uncultured Sangeribacter sp. | reverse complement strand
GGGCGGGGTTAGCGGACGGAGGTGGATTCGCTCGATTCGAGCTGGAGGTCTTGCCAATGACCTACTTTCTTGCCAAAGTCGAGGTTGTAGCGCAGGCTTAACTTCACATATTGGCGGTCAAACCAGGTGTTGTAGTAGGAATAGCTGCTGTAGACGTCACTTGTGATGCGCGATGTCGACTTCTTGTGGGGGAAGAAGGGGTTGACGTTGAGCGAGGCGGAGAGCGCTTCGTTGTTGTAGGCAATTGTGAAGTCGAAGCTACCGGCGGTGGTGCGATGTATGGCTCCAAGGTCCCACGAAAGGTTCTTTATCTCCAGTGGCATATAGCCTAATGAGAGACGCCAATTCATGGTGGGCATATAATTCATGAATAGGCCGGCAAAGGGGGCCCAGAAGGCTTGATTATATATTCCTGACTGGTGGTAATAGTTGGCGGCGAGATTGGGGGTAAATGAGAATTTATTGTCCCAGAGACTGAAGTTTACGGATAAGTCGAGTCGAAGATTATCCGACACGCCACCGTTCACGTATTGCACATACATCATGCCATCGGCAGGGAGGTATTTGCAAACCAACAGTCGGTCCACGTGCTCGTATTGCGCTGTGAAATTGGCGTTCACTTTGTCGGAAGGAAGCCAGGTGTATGAAAAGCCGCCGCTGTAGCGGGTGCTGTTTTTCAACTCCGGATTTCCTTGTTCGCCCAAGATATCGGTGGTCTGTCTGTTGATGTCTGCATAGGTGAAATCAGGGCTCTGAGGCGTGATGACATAACCGAAAATATTGAAATTGTTTTTGGTACCCACGTTTCCGTTAAGCGACAGATTAACTCCGGGGTAGAGATTGTTTCTTGCCTTATCATCGTTCACCTTTATGCTGTAAAGGGTGAGGGGGACGCTGAGGCCGAGCGACCAAGAGTTGGACAGCGAGAGGTTGTAGCGAAGGTTCAATTTATAGCTGCCCGACAGCAGTTTTTGGAAGGAGCTGACAGAGCCGCCGTAATTAGTGCGATAGAATGTGGGCTGCGCAATGACGTTTGCCTGAAACAGGTCGGCACTTCTGAGTCGCTTGCTATACACCACGGTGAAGCGGGGCGCATAAGCCTTTTCCGAAGTAGTGTTGAGCAGGTCGACATAAGGAGTTCCACCCCTATAGGTGTTGCTCTGCTTATTAAAGCTGATAGCCATCACAAGCTTGGCATATAGGGAGCTACGGTGTGGCAACGAAAGGTTGGTAGAGAAGCTGACATAAGGTGTCACACTTCTTATTCGCTTGTTGCTTTTCGATTCAGCCACGGATTCAGGGTCGGAGTCGGAGAGTATCTCCTTTATTCGGCCGCTTGAACTTATGCTTGGGTTGTTAATGCCGCTCACGCCCACATTGGTTATGAAGGAGTTGTTGCCGTGCTTCTTAATCCACTGAAATGCAGCTGAATAATCCTGCTGATGAATCTTTGTGGCATATGAGTTGTTCTCGCGGGTCTCAGTGTATTGATTTCCGGATTTGTCTTGGAAAAGATAAGTGGCCAGGCTATTATTAATATCGCCGGAGCTGTTATAATAGCCCCAATTTCCAAGCACTTGGAAGGTGTTGTCTTTATTGATTAATTTTGAGTATAGAGAATAATTACCTTTGTTCAAGGCGAAATATTGGTTGGCCGAAGCGGAGACGTAGCCGCCATATTCCACCTTTTTCAGCACAAAGTTCACAACATTCTTGGCGCCATGGAATTCCGGATCGACAGGATCGCGGAGCACATCTACACGTACCACACTTCCGGGGCGAATATTTCGCACTTCTTGCAGAGAAGCCTCGGTGCCATCAATGAAATAGGAGATACTTTCGCCAAAGTTCGACTTTATTTCTTTGCTCTCGGGGTCAAATCTCAGCAATGGCGGTCGAAGAATTTCCAACAGGGAAATGCCATCACCGGCGTTGCTCTTCACGCGTTTTGAAGGAGTAATAGCTATGCCATCCTTGCGAGCCACAGATGAGCTGCCAAAAACCACGACTTCATCAAGGGCACGGTAATCAATAGAGTCGGTTTGCTCTGCAATTTGCGCCTTATTCTCTTGAGTTTGTACATCGGCAAAACAAGTCAACGCGCACAAACAACCAACCGCCAAAAATAAACTTCTTCTACGGAACATATTCAGAGCGAGTCCGGCAAATCTGCGAGTTTGGGCACGTGAGGGCAGGAGAGGACTTAAAGTCTCCAATTCAATAAATCTTTTCATGTTACCTTTAGACATAGTTGATAATATTTAAGTTAATAGAAAGCCCTTAGTATACTTGCATAAGATTCATCAAGGCTTATTATCTATCTATTTCAGTCAATTAGAGAATTGATATTTGCAAAGTTATAATGTTTTTTTTGAAATTCGCAAGAAAATAATCAAAAAAAACATTCTTTTAAACGACTATTTTAATTTAAATCAAGGTAAATGGCGACAGAAAAGAAAATAACCGATCGAAAATCAGTATTCGCTCGAACCTTGAGATGAATCATTGCGCCTAAGGCACATATGGCACACCCACTGCATCTACTCGGTGATAATCAACTGAGGGCGTGTCATAATTCAAATAATATGTTATAGCGAAGCCTCTCGGCTCGCTCGCCATCCGGATAAAAACGGAGGAATAAAAAATCGTCCCGGAGGGTGAATTCCGGGACGATTCTTTTATAAGAGGTGTGCTATTAAAGCTTGTTGGCGTTGCCGAGGTTGTATTCAATATCTTCGATGATACCGCTGATATTGCTCTGATTTGCATTCTCCAAGCCTTGTGCTTTGCTTGCTATGTTGAGGGCTTTGGTGAAAATGTCTTTCATTTCAGCTTTCTGGTCGGGTGTAGCTTGCACGGGAAGTTGACCCATGAGGTGTTTACCTATGCTGTTGATGTTGCTGGCTGCGTCGCGTACATATTCGTAGTTGTCGCTGAGTTCGGCTACTTTCTCGAAGTCGGGAATTGACTCTTTGTACTCCTTGTTGGCATTGTGAACAATGGCACGGAGGCGATAGAGGTTGGCGTTTTCGGGGTTAGCTTTGATATCTTTGTCGAGCACGGCTTTCGCACCTGCGAAGTCGGAATCGTCGAGATATTTCTGCAAGTAGTTGCCATATACATAATCGTTAGCTACGCCGAAACGGTCAACGCCTTCTTTTGCAATCTCGTAGACCTGAGCAGAAGCGGTCTTTGCAAATGTGCTGTCTTGGAGAGCTATCTGCTGGATACTTGCAATGTTGTAGACGTAAACGTTGGGGTCTTTGCTGCCGGCAGCACGAGCTTGAGTGTAAGCCTCAGCTGCATCGGAGAAGTTTGTGCCGTAAGCGCAGTTACCGGCATTGTAGAAGTCGATTGCATATATGCTATCGGGGACAAGTTTCATTTCTTTGCTTGACTCGCCGCTGAGGATGAATGCCTTGTAGGCTTCAGGATAGCGTTTGTTAGCATTGAAGAGGACAACAGCAGCCTTGTTGAAATCGCTCTCTGTGGCATGCACGAGGATAGACTTCATGGCTTTCTTTGTGAGTTTGTCTTCCACTTTGCCTTTGGCATTGGGAGTTTTCTCACATTCCATCACCTGATCGTAGAGCTCCATGGCTTGAATAAGACCTTCAGCAGCTTCGGCAGTAATCTCATTCTTAGGATTCATTACGGTAGGTTTTGTTTTGTTGAACGCTTTGTCAAGAGCCTCTGCTTGGTCGAAAAGCGATTTGCAATCTTGGGCATTTGCCACAAGTACACCTGCGGCTGCAAGCGTAAGCATTAAAATCTTCTTCATAATTTCAAGGTATTTAATAGTTTAGTTTGCACATTTTTTCTATGTTTGACCATTTAGACCTGCTTTTGGTTTAATCCGGCGAGGCTAATCGTTAGCCTCATCGGATTGTTGGGTTTCGGCCGGAGTGGCATTAACATCTGTAGGTTGGTCGGGGGATTGCTCGGTACCTTCCTCTGTTTCCTCATCGGCGGGGTCGGAGTCTACTTTGCAAACAGAAGCAATAGTGTCGCCACGCTTAGAGAGGTCGATAAGTTTGACACCTTGGGTAGCTCTACCCATCACTCTAACGGTGTTAACCGGTAGGCGAAGTGTGATGCCGCTCTTATTGATAATCACGAGGTCGTTTTCATCGTTGACATTCTTGATAGCAACGAGTTTGCCGGTCTTGTCGGTCACTGAAATGGTCTTCACGCCTTTACCACCGCGGTTGGTGATTCGATAGTCTTCGATATCGGAGCGTTTGCCATAGCCGTTTTCAGAAACGACCATTACAGTTTCGCCGGGTTCGCCCGACATGGTGATCATACCCACCACCTCATCGTCTTGCTCGCCAAGGGTCATCGCCTTAACGCCGGTGCTCATACGGCCCATTTCTCTTACACGGCTCTCGTGGAATCGGATGGCACGGCCCTCTCTGTTGGCAATGATAATTTCGGAATTACCGTCGGTGAGGCGCACCTCAATCACCTTGTCGTCTTCACGAATTATGATTGCGTTTACACCTATCTTGCGCGGACGCGAGTAAGCTTCGAGCGATGTTTTCTTTATCACACCGTTTTTGGTGCAGAATATAAGGTTGTGAGTCGATGTAAATTCTTTATCGTTGAGTTTGGCCACTCTGATAAAGGCTGTCACGGCATCGTCGTTTTCGATGTTCAAGAGGTTTTGAATAGCGCGGCCCTTGCTGCTCTTTGAGCCTTCGGGAATCTCGTAAACCTTGAGCCAGTAGCAACGGCCTCTTTGGGTGAAGAAGAGCATATAGTTGTGGTTGGTGGCGGGGTAGATGTGCTCAATGAAGTCTTCATCGCGAGTGCTGCTACCTTTTGAGCCGAGACCACCTCTGTGTTGAGCTCTGAATTCAGCCAACGGGGTACGTTTGATGTAGCCGAGATGCGAGATAGTGATAATCATCGGATCATCGGGATAGAAATCTTCGGCATTGAAGTCGCCGCTGAAGGGGTTGATAGTGGTGCGGCGTTCGTCGCCATATTTTTCGCGCACTTCAAGGAGCTCGGATTTCATCAGTTCACGGCACACATGATCGTTGTCCAAGATTTCGTGAAGGTGCTCAATGAGTTTCATCAGCTCCTCATATTCAGCTTTCAACTTGTCGATTTCCAGTCCGGTGAGCTGACGGAGACGCATTTCAACGATAGCGCGTGTCTGCACGTCGTCGAGGTTGAAACGTTCGCCCAATCGAGCTCTTGCCTCATCGGTAGTGGCAGAACTGCGAATGATGTGAATAACTTCATCAATATTGTCGCAGGCAATCATCAAGCCCTGCACAATGTGAGCTCTCTCTTCAGCCTTTTTCAGTTCAAAGCGGGTGCGGCGGATCACCACTTCGTGGCGGTGCTCCACAAAAGCTTCGAGCAGCTCTTTGAGATTGAGAGTGCGCGGACGGCCTTTCACGAGTGCTACATTATTTACGCTAAATGAGGTTTGAAGCTGCGACATTTTGTAGAGCTTGTTGAGCACTACATTGGCGTTAGCGTCGCGCTTCAGGTCGATTGCGATATGGATTTTGCCACGAGCAGAGGTGTCGGTGATGCCGGAGATTCCTTCAATTTTCTTCTCTACCACCAGGTCGGCGATGCTCTTCACGAGGTCGCTTTTCACCACACCGTAAGGGATTTCGCTTATCACAATTTGGTCGTGCTCGCCGCTGCTTTCGATCTCGGCTTTGGCACGAAGCACTATTCTACCTTTACCGGTGGTGAAGGCATCCTTGACGCCTTGCAGGCCGAAGATTTCGCCTCCGGTAGGGAAGTCGGGTGCTTTCACATACTCCATCAATTCGTCAATTGTGAGATCGGGGTTGTCGATCAAGGCAATTGAAGCATCGAGAGTTTCGGTAAGGTTGTGAGGGGGCATATTGGTGGCCATACCCACAGCGATACCGGAGGCACCGTTTACGAGCAGGTTGGGGATACGAGTGGGGAGCACAGAGGGCTCGCTAAGGGTATTATCGAAGTTGGGAACGAAGTCAACAGTGTCGGAGTCTAAGTCGCGAAGCATTTCTTCACCAATCTTCTCAAGCTTCACCTCGGTGTAACGCATTGCAGCAGGGGAGTCGCCGTCGATAGAACCGAAGTTTCCCTGGCCAAACACAAGAGGATAACGCAAAGACCAGTCTTGCGCCATTCTGGCCATAGTGAGATAGATAGAGCTGTCACCGTGGGGGTGATACTTACCCATAACCTCACCTACAATACGAGCTGATTTTTTTGTGTCGCCTGAATAATTGTTGCCAAGCACATCCATGCCATAAAGCACACGGCGGTGTACCGGCTTAAAGCCATCGCGCACATCCGGGAGTGCACGGCTAACTATCACTGACATTGAGTAGTCAATATAGGCGGATTTCATTTCCGATTCTATATTGACCGGTATGATTCTGTCTTCTTGTTGCATTTCTTTCTTTTGTTGAAAAAATTCCTACAAAGGTAATTATTTTTCACATATTCTCAAAATAATCTGCGAATTTTCGACGGCATAAAATCCGCGAATTTCACAGGCTTTCGAGTCGGGCTTATAGACAAGTCGAAATATTCAATCGCCGGCAGTGTAGAGGGGTATAGGAGAATAAAAGCCGCCGATTCTCGGTATTTTTGGCACGGTCTTTGTTATAAGTTCGGATATATTGTTGGATTACAGGAACAGCATCCGGCATCTCCCCGTAAGCGAAGACTTCCTCCATCACAATATATAATTGTAATATCTATGGACAAGAAACTAAAGATAACAATGAGTGATAAGCTAAACATTAAACTGCAAGAAATCTTACAGCTGGGCCACACAGAGGCCGGCGTGTTTGACTCACCTGTGATTACAGCCGAGCATTTGCTCTTGGGTGTGCTTCGCGATGAAGAGAATAGCATCGTGAAGATTATACGCCATATGGGCACCTCGGTCGAAGAGATTATCTCCTCAATAGAAGAGCATCTCAGAGAGTCGGTACTTGAGACCTGTGTGGCGACATTGGCTGACGACGACTGGTCGTACGACTTGTCGCAATCGGGCATACACCTTATTGAAGGAGCCGCCATTGAGACAAAGAAAATGAAGACCGACACCATATCAGGCGTTCAGATTCTGCTCGCCTTCATCCACGACAAAGAGCCTGCGAGCAACTTCTTGGAGTATCTGAAAAATGAATACTTCAATTTTGACATTCAGGTCTCCAGCGTTGACATTAATAAGCCTATCGACCCTAAAATGGGCCCTGATTTCCAGGAAGAAGAGGAGGAAGAAGATGAAGAGAAAGATGATTCCACCAACGACGAGCCACAGCAAAGGCCGCGTCGCAATCAGCGTTCATCCTTCCAGAGTTTTATAAACGGACCTTCAAGCACAGGCCCCGGCACACCGCGCCGCGGTGGCGGCAGAAGAGACGGGGGCCACACTTCCGACACTCCCGCCCTTGACAAATTCGGCTTCGACATGACTAAAGCGGCCAAAGAGGGCAGACTTGACCCCGTGGTGGGCCGAGAGAGAGAGATTGAGCGATTGGCTCAAATTCTGTCGAGAAGAAAGAAAAACAACCCTGTGCTACTTGGCGAACCCGGTGTCGGCAAATCGGCTATAGTAGAGGGCCTCGCCCTTCGCATTGTGCAAAGAAAGGTGAGCCGCCTGCTGTTTGACAAACGAGTGATTTCGCTCGATATGGCAGGTATGCTTGCAGGCACAAAGTATCGCGGCCAATTTGAGGAGCGTATCAAGAGTGTGGTAGACGAGCTCGGCAAACACCCTGAGATAATCTTATTTATTGATGAGATTCACACCATAGTGGGTGCCGGTTCTGCGCCCGGCTCAATGGACGCTGCCAATATGCTCAAGCCGGCACTTGCGCGTGGCGAAGTGCAGTGCATCGGTGCCACGACGCTCGATGAATACCGCGAAAATATAGAGAAAGACGGCGCTTTGGAGCGTAGATTCCAAAAGGTTATGGTGGAGCCAACCACAATGGATGAAACTATAGCTATACTGGAGCAAGTGAAAGAAAAATATGAGAAGCATCATAATGTGACCTACACAGATGCGGCTATCAAGGCTTGTGTAAACCTCACCGAGCGATACATCAGCGACCGCAACTTCCCCGATAAGGCGCTCGATGCCTTAGACGAAGCCGGCTCTCGTGCCCACCTCTCAAACATTATAGTTCCGGAGAAGATTGAGCACATAGAGCATGAGGTGGACCGACTCACTGAAGAGAAAATAGCAGCCGTAAAAGCCCAGAACTATGAGTTGGCGGCAAGCCTGCGCGACAAGGCCACCCGCGCCCAGGAAGCGCTTGAAAAAGCGAAAGCCGAATGGGAGAAGGGGCTGGACAACGAACGTCAAGTTGTGGACGAAGAGCAAGTGGCTGAAGTAGTGGCAATGATGACCGGAGTGCCTACCCAAAGAATTGCCCAAGCCGAAGGCTCCAGATTGCTTAAAATGACCGACTCTCTATGCCACTCAGTGGTGGGCCAGGATGAAGCAATCAAGAAAATAGTAAAGGCTATTCAACGCAATAGAATGGGCCTTAAAGACCCCAACCGTCCGATTGGCGTGTTTATGTTCCTGGGCCCCACAGGTGTAGGTAAGACTCACTTGGCCAAGAAATTGTCGGAATATCTGTTTGACTCCACCGACAGCATAATCCGCATGGACATGAGCGAATATATGGAGAAATTCACGGTGAGCCGCCTTGTGGGTGCGCCTCCGGGATATGTAGGCTACGAAGAGGGCGGTCAGCTCACCGAAAAGGTGCGTCGCCATCCATACTCCGTGGTGCTGCTCGACGAAATAGAGAAGGCTCACCCCGATGTGTTCAACCTGCTTCTGCAAGTGATGGACGAGGGTAGACTGACCGACTCATTGGGCCGCAAAATCGACTTCAAGAACACCATTATAATAATGACATCAAACGTGGGCTCTCGTCAGCTTAAAGACTTTGGAGCCGGCGTCGGCTTCCACACCGAGGCACTCAGCAAAGAGCAGAGTCAGGGTGTGATATCGAAAGCGCTAAATAAGGTGTTCTCGCCCGAATTTCTCAACCGTGTCGACGACATTATAATGTTTGAACAGCTTGAGAAATCTACCATATTCAAGATTATCGACATTGAATTGCGCGGGCTGCTCTCTCGCCTCAAGAAGATGGGTTGCAACGTAACTCTCACCGATAATGCAAAGAGCTTTATGGCCGAGAAGGGCTACGACAAGCAGTTTGGCGCCCGTCCGCTGAAGAGAGCCATCCAGAAGTATCTGGAAGACGACTTGGCAGAGATAATGCTCAAACTCAATAGCGAGTCGAAACCGTTAGGCAATATCTTGGTAGACTATAAGGAAGGCGACGAACGACTCACAATCACTGCCGAAGAATCGGACAGTGAGAGAGGCGAGCCGAAAGGAGAGTAGGGCAGGAGAGAGGCGCTGATGAGGCCGGCGGCAATCGACACAGATAAAGGCCGGCCGGGCAAAATCGAGCTGCCGACAGATTCAAAATCGGGCGCGCCAATAATATTTTGCTGTGTCGGAAGTTTTTGCTAATTTTGCAAAAATCTTGTAGCGGTAGCGGCTACCGCACTCTCTCCCGACTAAATTTCCCGCCTTCACATCCTCCTCAACGGCGTGAATATAAGCAATATAGACAATAGAAGATATATTTTCAAAATTAAAAAAGATATGAGAAAGAATATTGTAGCAGGCAACTGGAAAATGAACACTACAGTTCAAGAAGGTGTCTCATTGGCACAAGAAGTGAATTCATTGCTTCAGAATGCTGCTCCTAAATGCGATGTAGTTGTGTGTGTACCCTTTACTCATCTTACATCAGTAAGTGCAGTTATTGATCACAATCTTGTAGGTCTTGGTGCAGAGAACTGTTCAGAACACGACAAAGGCGCATATACCGGTGAGGTAAGCGCACAAATGGTGGCATCGACAGGTGCTAACTATGTGATCCTCGGTCACAGCGAGCGTCGTCAATACTTTGGCGAGAACAACGAGCAATTGGCACAAAAGACTCGCCAAGCCCTCGACAACAACCTTTGCCCCATATTCTGCGTAGGCGAGGTTCTCGCAGAGCGTGAAAACGGCACATACAATGCAGTGGTAAGCGGCCAATTGGAAGCTTTGTTCAACCTCTCAGCCGAGGATTTTGCAAAGGTAGTAATCGCTTACGAGCCTGTATGGGCCATCGGTACCGGCAAAACAGCTACAGCCGACCAAGCTCAAGACATGCACGCACATATCCGCAGTGTCATCGCTGCTAAATATGGCAACGAAGTTGCAGACAACACCTCAATACTCTACGGTGGCAGCTGCAAGCCTTCAAACGCAAAAGAACTTTTTGCCAAGCCTGACGTAGATGGCGGCCTCATTGGCGGCGCTGCTCTCAAGGCTGACTCATTTATGGGTATTATCGAAGCATTCAACTAATTAAAACAATAGGACCGAGGCGATGCAACCAATGCATCACCCCGGTCTTAATTTATATATCTTATGAAGAGCAGACTGATATTGTCATTACTCATTTGTTTCATATTTTCAGCTGTGGCTACCGCTCAGACAAGCAGTTCGGCGCAGAAAAATATAGTAGAACAGATAGAAGAGAAATCGGGTGGGAATGTTGAAATAGATATTCCCGACAATATCATGTCCTATCTAATGCCCGTAAAAAAGGCAATAAAAGAAACTACTGCCGGCACAAAAAGGCAAACCAATAATTACAGCCACGGGCCCAAACAGACCAATGGCTTCAGAATACAAATCTTCAGCGACGGTAGAAACCAAAGCACATTGCAATCGAGAGCCAATGCCCGTGCTAATGCCGTTTTGACCAAATTTCCCAAATACCGTCACCAGATATACTCATTCTCAAAAGCTCCTAATTGGTACACCAGAGTAGGTAACTTTAAGACCCAAAAGGAAGCATCCGATGCTTTGGCAGAACTAAGACGCGCCTTCCCCGCCTTTGCCGGCGAAATGAGAGTGGTGAAAAGCGCTATTGTAGTGGTTGACTGATTTAACGAAAAAAGTTGTGAGCAGAAACGTGGATCATAATGAGGCATTAGTTGAGCAAATAGCTCAACACTATAAAGCTATCCTTGAACTAATAGGCGAAGACCCCAACCGAGAGGGATTGCTGAAGACACCCCGCAGAGCGGCAAAAGCTATCGTCGACATAACCGAAGGCTATCGCCAAAGTCCGGAAGAGATTGCCACAAAAGCAATCTTTGAACATGCCGGCTCTCAAATAGTAATAGTAAAAGATATAGAATTTTATAGCCTTTGCGAGCATCATATTTTGCCTTTCTTTGGCAAAGTATCGGTAGGCTATATACCCAAAGGAAAGATGATAGGCCTCTCCAAACTCGCCCGCATTGTCAACGTATTCGCTCGTCGCCTGCAAGTGCAGGAGCGCCTCACAGCTCAAATATGCAAGCTTATAGCCGACGTGCTCCCCAACGATGGAGTAATGGTGGTATGCACCGCCGAACACCTATGCATGAAGATGCGCGGTGTAGAAAAGCAAGACTCCGCCACCACCACCATGGATTTCTCAGGCAAGTTTGCCGACGACCCCACTCTGCGAGCAGAATTCCTGAACTTAATAAATAGATAGCCCCGACGACTCGCAACACTCTGCCACACCGACAGCTACATCACAGCATAAACACATACGAGAGGAGGCTGTGTCATAATCCAAATATGGCACAGCCTCTATTGCTTTTAGACCCCGTTGTGGAACGGGGTCTTAGCCGTATGGCGGTCGTGACGACTACCTCAAAACACTTGCCGACTTCGACCCACTGTCGTAGAGCTCGGAAGAGCGGTCTACAGTCTTGCCATAATCAAATGTATATGAGAGACGTATGGAGAGATGCCTGCCATACGATTTTGTGTAGTTCATCTCATAGAAATTGTAGGTGGGCGTGTCTTCCCAATATTTATTGTAGCCTCTTGTGCGGAAGAAGTGCCTTCCGGTTATGCCAACCGACCAGTTTTTATGGAAGTAATCTATCGACAAGCCATATTGCATCGGGAATCTGCGCACCTGGTCAAGTCCTAACATACGCAACGGAGAATAGATGTATCCGCTGAATGAGAATCCGGCCACTTGATATGAAACGTTGAAATTTGCAGTCCAATAATTGTAAGTGTTTTTCTGCTGGCCACTTATCACATCGTGGTGATACGTCAATTCCGGCAATATGCGCAAGCGATAATTAAACAAATTTATCGACGGGCTAACCTCTGCCGAATAGATCTTCATCTCGCCGTCGGGAAGATATTGCTTGAGCATTATTTCCCCCTGCGGAGTCCAATACGGTGCAGCCATATCCTTATTGTCGGTGAAAGTTATCCTTGCCGACATATTAAACTGCTGAGAAGGCGTCCAGAAGGCCGATATATTGGAAAATATATACTTATCATCCCTCAAGTAAGGATTTCCTTTCACCCATTCCACCTCGTTGACTTGGGAAAGCAAATCGGCACTCTCGCCTACACCCGGTGCGTTGGTAATATAAAATAGGCTGCCTCCAAACCGGATTTTTGAATTAGGATTATACCCTATCTGATAGTAGGCATAAGGGTTGCAAGGAGTCTGCTTAACAGCGTTGTTGGAAATCCGATTGAGCGTCAAACCCAGGCAAAGCTTCATAAAGAGTTTGCCGGAGAAGTTGTGCTTAAACATCAACGTAGTCCTCGAGTAATAGCTGCTATATCCCTGATTAGAAAGGCCATCAATGCTTCCGGAATAGTCGGTAACAGAGTGCGAATAGCTGTTTGAAGTAGTAAATTCCAAATAATTATTGGGGTTGAAGGTATATCCGTATGTCAGGTCCAAAGAACCATCATTAGAGTTTTGAATCCAATTATTTATTATCGGGTCTTGAACGCCTACAGTATAGTTAGACATATTATCATAATGCCTATGGCTGAAGGAAGGATTTAACACCAAAACATTCTTATCGTTAAACTTGAAAAAAAACCTTCCGGTATAGGTAATTAAATTGGACCGATTTGAATTATAAGTCACAGACTCCGAATCGGAGAAGTCGGGAAGATCTATATTCAAAGGCGTGGTGATGTAATCCACAACAGCATGGCTGCGAGGCGTTTTAGCTTTATAGAATGAATAGCGCAATATGTTGGAAGTGGAGAACGAGCTATTTCCATAGAGAGCACGCAAAGCAATGTCGTTCCAGCTCTGCCGTGTCTTATACTTATAGTCTTCGAGCTTCTGTAAATCATATGTGTCGCCGGCAGGGGTGGAAAGGCCCATATAATTTGTTCCCATCACATCTTCCTGGCGGTCATGCTTATTCATGGTATTGGCCGATAAATCAAACGTCACCTTTTTGTATTTAAGCTTATTGTATAAGGAGTAGCTGTCGGAATTATATCCTATAGTCTGATTACCTGCCAATCGCAGATATCCGCCATATTCCAGCTCCTTAACAATAAAATTTAAGACATAGTTAGCGCCCATAAATCGAGCGTCGGAAGGGGCTTCCAAATATTCCACCGAGAGCACATCTTTAGGACGCAAGCCTTTTAAGTCATCGGTTGTTGCGCTCTCGTAATTGATAAAAATTTTAAGGTCGCCGCCAAGCCTGCTTACTATCTCATCATCTTTTGCATCCAGAAAACTGACATTTAAATTTCTAACCAGAGAGAAAGCATCGTTGGCATATTTCTTTTCTCTCTCGGAAGGGTGAATCAAGACACCAATATTTGTTATTTCAATCTGTTTACCTTGAACCACAAATTCTTCCAAGCGATGCACCACAATCGAATCATTTGAAGCATCAGTTTTTGCAGACTCATTTCCCGTTGCACCGCTTTGAGCCTGCATGGCTAGAACAACGCCTAATGCCGAAATTGTCAAATATAGTCGTAGCATAAGCAAAATTATTTAATAGGTTAAATATTAATCAATTAGACATCCATCTTACCACCTGCGCACGAACCGCACGCCAATGATGAAACTGCGGTTAGAAATGAAGAATGTGCACCGACACTGCCGATAGATACCCGCCATAGTTAACACACAGAATTAACAGATTTATTTATACAACAACCCATGGAATAAAATAGTTCACAATTTTTTCATAATTTTGTTGTTTTTTTGCAGCAAGCGTTTATAATCATGGTTTATTAAGAATATTCAACGCTAAATAGCTGCACAATTAGCTGATTTACAACGTCTACAGGTAGTGGAGCCATAGTCGCCTAAGAATTCCAATTATTTAGTGCTGCCTCACACAGCATTAACTATCCGGCGGCACAAACGGTGAAAGCAGATTAATGCAGAGGCCGAACAGTGCGAAGAGTGGTGGAAAGTTTGAGTAGAATAATGAGGGGTGGCTGCGCGAGGTATTATTGTGCAAATGAGGAAATTTTATTAACTTTGCAATAACAGAAATGTAGAACAGATTAAGTATTAAATATATGGCACAGAAACCAAGTATTCCCAAAGGCACTCGCGACTTTTCGCCTATCGAAATGGCCAAGAGAAATTATATATTCGACACTATCCGTAAGCAATTTAAATTGTTCGGATACAAGCAGATAGAGACTCCTGCAATGGAAAATCTGTCTACCCTTCTGGGCAAATACGGCGAAGAGGGCGACAAGCTCCTGTTTAAAATACAGAACAGCGGTGACTTCCTTAAAGGTATAACCGATGAGGAATTGACCGACCGCAACACAGTGAAGTTGACCTCAAAAATGTGTGAGAAGGGCCTGCGATATGATTTGACTGTGCCTTTCGCACGTTTTGTGGTTCAACACCGCAACGAGTTGCAGATGCCATTTAAGCGCTACCAGATTCAACCGGTGTGGCGCGCAGACCGTCCGCAAAAGGGCCGTTACAGAGAATTTTACCAGTGCGATGCCGATGTGGTGGGAAGCGACTCTCTCTTGAATGAAGTAGAGCTGCTGAGCCTGATTGACTCTGTATTTACCGAGCTTAAAATCAATGTAGCTATCAAGCTAAACAATCGCAAGATACTGAGTGGCATAGCCGAAATGCTCGGCTATCCGGAGAAATTGATTGATATCACAATTGCCATCGACAAGATTGACAAGATTGGCATCGACAATGTGAACGCCGAGCTGAAAGAGAAGGGTCTGAGCGACGAAGCAATTGAGACACTTCGCCCAATCCTTGAGCTTTCAGGCTCTAACGAGGAGCTGCTCGACAAGATGTCGGAGCTTCTGGCATCGTCGGAAGTGGGCATGGCCGGCATAGCCGAAATGAAAGAAGTGATAAGCAATTTTGCAGCTGTAGGCTACAATGCAGACGTCGACATAGACTTCTCACTGGCTCGCGGTCTGAACTACTACACCGGCACCATTATAGAGGTGAAGGCTAAAGATGTGGCAATAGGCAGCATCACCGGCGGTGGCCGATACGACAACCTTACAGGCGTGTTTGGCATATCGGGACTGTCGGGCGTAGGCATAAGCTTTGGTGCAGACCGCATCTACGATGTGCTCAATCAGCTTGACCTATACCCCAAAGAGATCACCGGCAGCGTAAAAGTGCTGTTTGTGAATTTTGGCAGCGCCGAAGCGCTTAAATCGCTTGAATATGTTAAGGCCCTGCGCAAAGCCGGCATTTCTGCACAACTCTATCCTGACACCGCCAAGATGAAGAAGCAGATGAGCCTTGCCAACGATGACAAAGTGCCTTACGTGGCAATTGTGGGCGAAAGCGAACTCGCTGAAGGTAAAATCACTCTCAAAAATATGGCTGAAGGCACACAAGAGTTGCTGACCATTGATGAGATAGTGGCAAAACTTGGATAATGAAAAAGCATTGGCTCCTTTTACCGACGCTCCTGCTTCTACTTCTGCCGATACTTTCCGCCTGCAATAAAGGGCAAACCCAAGAGAGTGCAGCAGAGAGAGGCAAGAATGAGCTAAGATATGCCGACCATCTTAAAATTTGGTGTGACTCCATAGCCCGCTATGCCGAGGTGTATAATGCCGCCGACACGGTCAATCCGTTTGTGGTCTATGTGTTTCCCAAGGAGGGTACCTACGGCGACTATCAAAACATCGCCAACTCGGTGGTAATAACCACGCCATGCGACAATCTACTGGTTTACACATCGGTACACGCATCTGCTTTAGAAGAACTTGAAGCATCTTCAGTGGTAGGCAGTGTAGTGGATGCCGCCTACTTTAAGTCGCCGACAATAGTAGAAGGCATTAAATCGGGCAAGGTGATAGACATGGGTAGCTCATCGGCTCCGGTAAAGGAGAAGCTAATAGCTCATAAGCCCACCCTGGCAGTGGTGAGCCTATACGACGGCATGGATGTGAGCATGCTTCAGCAACTTGACATACCGCTCCTCTATATGGCCGACAATCTCGAATCGACACCGCTTGGTCGCGCAGAATGGATTAAGCTGTTAGGCCTTCTCACAGGCAAATCAGCGCAAGCCGACAGCATATTCTCGGAAGTGGAGAAGAATTACCTATCACTTGAGAAATTGGCGTCACAAACCAAGAAGCATCCGACAGTGATGGCAGAGAATATGTATCAAGGCATATGGTATGTGGCCGGAGGCAATAGTTACGCAGCAAAACTGATTGCAGATGCCGGAGGCGACTATATTTGGCGCGATAACAAAGACAACGGCTCGCTAAGTCTATCGTTTGAGAGCGTACTCGACAAAGCTGCCGAAGCCGACATCTGGCTCATGAAGGTCTACGGAATGGAACTGAATGCCGACAACCTTAAGCAGATGGATGAGCGCTACACACTGTTCCGCCCCTATAAGACAAAGAGCATCTGGTATTGCAACACCGAGACGAGCAATCTGTTTGAGGAATTTCCTTTCCACCCCGACCGATTGCTTAAAGACTACATCAAAATATTCCACCCCGACCTTTTAAGCGACTATAACACGGCCTATTATAAGCCCATGCAATAGGAATGAGCAAATCCATAAATAGCGACAACAGAGGGATGAGCAGAAGCAACAGCCTACGCACCACAATCTATTTTGTGGTTCTAAGCATACTCCTTGTCGTTATGTTTTGCGCATGCCTGTGGGTGGGCCCGGTGAAAATATCATTCACAGAGATTATAGGCCTCATTATCAGTCCGGGAGACGCGCATGAAGTGACAAAAGCTATCATACTGGATTCGCGACTGCCGGCAGCCGTATGCGCCTTATTATCGGGCATAGGATTATCATCGGCCGGACTAATACTTCAAACCGTGTTTCGCAACCCGCTTGCCGGGCCATCGATACTTGGCATATCCTCCGGCGCAAGCATGGGTGTAGCCATTGTGATGATGGGTAGTGCTGCCGGAATGGGTGGTGTTCTTTCAGCCGGGTTAGGCAGCTATATGACTATGCTGTTGGGCGGCATAATCGGTGCAGGAGTGGTGATCTTATTGCTGCTGTTTTTCTCTTCGATAGTGAGAAACGGCGTGATATTGCTCATTATAGGCATACTGTTAAGCTACCTTTCCAGCTCGCTTATTGCCATACTCGACTATTTCTCTCCGGCCGAACAGCTGAAAAACTACACACTTTGGGGGCTCGGCAGCTTCACCGGAGTGACAAGTGCTCACATATTGCCGTTTGCTTTACTGATACTCTTAATTTGCCTGCCTTATCTTGCACAAGCCAAGCCGCTTAACGCCTTGTTGCTGGGCGAACGCTACGCCGCATCGATGGGCTACAATGTGAGAAATCTGCGAGCACGACTGCTGTTGATATCGGGTGTGCTCACAGCCGTAGTCACCTCATATTGCGGCCCGATAGGCTTTATAGGCATGGTGGTGCCACACATAGCCAGACTGCTATTCTCATCGTCTAACCACACCATCACAATCCCGGCCACTATACTGATAGGTGCCTGTGTCACATTGCTGTGCAACCTGCTCAGCTGCGGCCTTATTCACGACACTCAACTCCCGATTAATATAGTGACGCCGATAATCGGTGTGCCTATAATCTTGTATATCCTGCTTCGCCGCAACAAAATAGTCTACTTTAATTGATGGATAAATCAGTGCCTATATTAACCGCCCGCGAGCTGTCGATTGGATATGGAAAGACAACGATAGCTGCCGATATCTCTCTTGAAATCAGAAGGGGAGAGGTCACCGCATTGCTCGGTGCCAACGGCGTGGGTAAAAGCACACTGATTAAGACACTCACCAACGAATTGCCACCGCTTAGCGGCAGCATCAGCATTGAGGGCAAAGAGCTCCAAGAACTATCCAAGAAGAGGCTGGCCGAGAAGATAGCACTTGTCACAGCCGACAATCTTCAGATAGGCGGACTCAGAGTATACGAATTGGTGTCGCTGGGCCGTCACCCATACACCGGGTTCTTCGGGCATCTCTCACAGAAAGATGAATCAATTATCCGGACAGCGATTGAGAATGTCAACATAGCTCACAAGACAAATGAATATGTGGCCAATCTAAGCGACGGCGAACGACAGAAGGCACTGATAGCTCGTGCATTGGCACAAACCACACCCCTGATACTGCTTGATGAGCCATTCTCATTTCTCGACCCTGTGGCCCGAATTGAGATATTCACGCTGCTCAAAGAGCAGGCACGCGCCAACAATATTGGCATCCTGCTATCATCGCACGATGTGGCTCAAGCATTAAGAATTGCCGACAGAATTTGGCTATTTTGCAACTGCAATATAACTTCAATGAGCGCCGAAGAAGCTCTGCACAGCGACATGATTTCGCAAGCTTTCCCGTCAGAAAAAGCTTCGTTCTCCGCTGAAATTGGAGACTTTATAAGTACAACCACTTTAGTTTGACCAATATGAATGATATTACTCTTAAACAATTTCTCTTTACTCAGCCCGAAGGTGATATCGAACGCGCTTCAGATAAAATATATCTGCAACTGTCAAATAAATTGCTTTATGTCTGGAGGGAAACGGGGCTGTTTCCGGAAGTATCCGACGACTTAAAGAAGGTTGTTGTAATTGGCATAACCGGATATTTTCAGGATCTAATGTGCGACACCGGTGTGTGGCGTACATTCACCGACGAATGTTTGCGACTATATGGCATGCGCGTGCCATTTCATGAATCGTACGACAGCTATATTGAGTATGAACTCAACATTGAAGATATAGAATTCCTAATCTGGTATCAGCTTGCATTCAATTCAATGCAGTTCAGATACTTAAACCCATTAGACAGCCGCATTGATGAGCTTGCCGACGCGCTATATGAGATACTTGAAGAGGCCTACGACACATTGCCCAACCCAACAGACTATAAGGAATTCTTCGATGTAGAATTGCACAACGATGATGATTCGGAGCAGCTCTACTCGCTAAGTCGCTGGCTATATTGGAAAAATTGGCTCTTAATGCCGCCATTCCAGCTCACCTACGCTCAGATTTACCCGGAAATAGAGGCTATCAGAAAGGCTGCAAAGGCCGGAGAGGATATCGATGCAAAGATAGAGAAACTTCAGTCGAGCGTGATGTCGTCGGTGCCTACAGGCCCGCTGGCTCTATATCTGCGCGAATGGTTGAGCCTGATAATCACCGGCAAAGTGCCCAAGCAGAAAGCCAAAGCATATAAGAATCCGGAAGACTCCGAATCGGAGCTCACCGAGCATCCTTATTACACCGCATTCAGGCGTGCCACCAATGGCCGCACACTCGCTTTTATACCCACCTACGAGGCCCTTAATAAGTTCTTAATCAACGCAATGGGCTGGAAACCGGGAGAAGAACATCTGCCGACCCTTAAAGGCCATAAAGACTTTGTATTGATGGTGACTCCTCACAGCGGACTTATGGTGGCAAAGGAGATAGCCAAGTGTGTGAAACACCCTGACAATCAGCTCTACGACGGCGACCATGCTTCAAAATTTGCATTCAACCTACTGTCTCGGCGAGGTGCCTGCCCCGGCGATATGCTTCGCTACTTCCTGGAAAACGGATGCCTTCCGGATGCCAAATTTCCTGATGACCCTACCGCCACATCGCCGATTGCAGATGAGGACTCACGCCGACTTGTGGCCGATAATGCCGACTTCCTTGCTCGCGCCTACTTGCAGGAATATTATCGCGGCGACTAATAGGCATCGCGGCGACTAATAGGCATCTAATATATACATTCAGACATCACTAATACCAAATCGACAATATGAACCGGATATTTAAAAGCTTTATTATAGCAGTCTCCCTGTGTGGAGCCACCTCATTATTTGCACAAACCACTCGTCAAGAAGTGCTTTCCGACCTTAACCGCACAGGCGGCGTGTACTATGCATACCCACAGAAAGAATTTAAAGTAACAGTTCCGCCTAAGGGCTATGAGCCATTCTATATCAGTCATGTAGGTCGCCACGGGTCGCGCTACCTCATCGGCGACAACGACTATCTTTGGATAGCAAAATTGCTGCGAGAGGCCCAAGAAAAGAACGCACTCACCCCGCTTGGCCTTGACCTGCTTGAGCGCATCGACTCGCTGATGATTGAAGCCGGCGGACGCGGCGGCGCACTTTCTCCGCTTGGCGTGCGCCAACATCGGGGCATTGCCGAGCGGATGTATCAGAACTATAAGCAAGTGTTCAAACAGAAGAACTGCCACATAGAAGCTCGAAGCACCATGGTGGTGCGCTGCGTGCTCAGCATGGCTGCTTTCACCGAACGACTGAAAGAGCTGAATCCGACACTTGACATCAACCGTGAATCGTCGCAACGCCACTTAGACTATATAAACTACTACACCGAAGAGAGCAACAATTACAGGACCGACGGCAAACTGGGCAAAGAGCGCTTCCGCAAATTTAAAGAGAGCCACACCCGTCCCGACAGAATTGTAAACTCCATATTCTCCGACGCAGATTTTGTGGAAGCCTCGGTTAATCCGTCCGACTTTATGTGGGGCCTATACTGGTTGGCCTCCGATGCACAAAACACTGAGTCAAAAATAGATTTCTACTGCTTCTTCACGCCCGATGAGCTCTTCGACCTCTGGCAGGTGTTTAATTACGATTTCTACGTGAACTGCTCCAACTACAAGGATAATGGAGGCATAAGGATAGCAAACTCAAAACCGCTACTCAACAACATAATAGAATGTGCCGACCAAGCAATAGCCACCGGCAATGTAGCCACCGACCTGCGTTTCGCCCACGACGGCAATATAGTGCCACTATCAGCACTAATGCGCCTGGACGGTTGCTACACATCTATTTCCGACCCCAACGAGTTTTACAAGGTGTTCTCCGATTGGAAAATATCGCCGATGGCTTCAAACATCCAATTGGTGTTCTTCCGCTCAAGCAAAGACCCCAACGATATATTGGTGAAGATCATGCTCAATGAGGAGGAAAAGACCCTACCTATCAAGTCGGATATAGCACCATTCTATAAATGGAGCGATGTGAAGGCTTACTACACCAAAATACTTAACGCTACACCTCAACAGCTCACCGACCCCAATCTTTAATCATGAAGCAGCTGATACACAATGCTATAATTTTCAATCGAGGCACCCGCTTCCTCGGATATTTGGAGATTGACACCGAAGGCAGAATTGCAAATGTGGCCAAGGGTGCACCTCAAGCCTCTATTTTGGATTCATACGAGCCTACCGAGATCATCGACCTTAAAGGCGATTGGCTATTGCCCGGCGCAATAGACTCGCATGTGCATTTCAGAGACCCCGGACTGACTCACAAGGCCACCATCGCTTCAGAATCGAAAGCCGCAATAGCCGGAGGTGTGACCTCATTTGTGGATATGCCTAACACATTGCCTCAGACCACCACCGGACGAGCTTTGGCAGACAAATTTGAGAATGCAGCCGCCAACTCGTTGGCCAACTACTCATTCTATATCGGCGCCACCGCCGATAACATAGAAGAACTCCGAAAGGCCGACTATTCCGCTATCCCCGGCATAAAGCTGTTCATGGGAGCATCAACCGGTGGCATGTGCGTGCGCGAAGACTCGGCCCTCGATGAGATCTTTTCGCTTGGCCGATTAGTGGCTGTACACTGTGAAGATGAGGCGGTTATAAACCACAATAAGGCAGTAGTGGCAAAGCTGTATCCTAACGATGATGCCCCGATAGAGTGGCACCCGGTGATTCGCAGCGAACGTGCCTGCATTCAATCTACATCCAAAGCAATTGCGAAGGCACGACAGTTTGACACTCGCTTGCACATATGCCACGTGAGCACCGCTTCAGAGCTGGAGTTTTTCACTTCAGCAGCTATTGAGGAGAAACAAATCACGGCCGAAGCCTGTGTGCCACATCTGCTTTTCGCATCCGACGACTATTCGCGACTCGGCACACGCATTAAGTGCAATCCGGCCGTTAAGGGAGCACTAAACAGAGATGCGCTCCGCAAAGCGCTTGTGGATGGTAGGATAGACGTAATCTCTACCGACCATGCGCCACACACACTTGAGGAAAAGAGCAATCCCCACACGCTGTCGGCGCCATCAGGCATGCCTATGGTGCAATTTTCATTAGTCAGTATGCTTCAGTTAACCCGCTCGGGAATTCTGACACCTGAAAGGGTAGTGGAGCTAATGTGCCACAACCAAGCGCGACTGCTTGGCATCGAAGGGCGCGGCTACATAGAGAAGGGGATGTGGGCCGACCTTGTTCGCATCAAGCATCTTGAGGAAGCGCATAGCATAAGCGACTCCGATGTAATCAGCAAATGCGGATGGACCCCATTGGTCGGTTTCCCCGTAAACTTCGCTGTAGGCTCAACTTGGGTGAATGGTTGCCTCACTTTCGACAACGGCCACTTCACCGACGCCAAGAATCCGCAACCGCTCAAATTCCGCAATTACTAACCACACTTCAATTCCGATATTCCTAACCAAAACAATTAAGCACCGCTACTTGGCGGTGCTTAATTGTGTGTTGAGGAATTCTATCACTTGCTTGTAGAGCACTGTCCGGGCATTGCATTCGCGCAAGGAGTGGTCGAAGCCGGTCCAAGCCATCATGTTGCAAGTCTTGCCCTCTGAATTGAGCTTAGAGGTGTAGCGCAAGGTGTTGTAGAAGTGCACATTGTCGTCGCTTGTACCGCTCATAATCAGCAGCGGGCGGTTCATGCTTTCGGTCTTATTGAGAGTGGAAGCAGCATCGTAGCCATCGGCGTTCTGCTGCGGGGTGAGCATATAGCGCTCGGTGTAGATGGAGTCGTAGAAGCGCCAGTCGGTCACCGGGGCCATTGCCACACCGGCTTTGAAAGGATTGCCTGCTGCCGACAGCTCCATAAGAGTCATATATCCGCCATAGCTCCAGCCGAAACACGACATGCGTTCACTGTCCACATAGGGGAGGGTGGCTATATACTTGGCTGCGGCCAATTGGTCGGCTGTCTCGTATTTGCCGAGTTGCTTGTAGACCACATCGCTCCAGGCTCTTGACTTATATCCGGTGCCGCGGCCATCCACCACAGCCACCACATAGCCTTCAGATGCAAAGTAATTATTGCCGCCTATGCTCCACTTGTTGCTCACCTCTTGCGATTCGGGACCATTGTATTGGTACATTATCACCGGATAGCGCTTCGAGGCATCGAAGTCGGCGGGCTTGATTATGTAAGCATCCATATCCTGGCCTTGATCGTTTTTGATGGTCAAGAACTCTTTCTTGGGAGCAGAGGCATATTTGGCGGCATATTCGGTGTTCATCTCCAAGTCGGTGATTTTGCCACCGGTGCTCCAAAGGGTGTACCGGGGAGGGGTGATTGCGTCGCTGTAGGTTCTTACGTAAT
Source organism: uncultured Sangeribacter sp. (assembly GCA_964448425.1). Classification (GTDB taxonomy): domain Bacteria; phylum Bacteroidota; class Bacteroidia; order Bacteroidales; family Muribaculaceae; genus Lepagella. Next base: position 15,799 of record CAYVAK010000003.1, on the reverse strand, counting down.
ACCTGAAGTTACTGTTGAATGAAGCAGACTCCCAGCCTTTGCTCTTATGCAACAACGACAGGTTGCCTTTGCTGTCCACTTTGGCTATATTGCGATAAATGGCTCCCTCTTTCGTGCATTGGAAATAGTATTCGCCGGTAGTGGAATTGCAGCCGTAATAGTCTGTGATATAGAAGTTTCCGGAGGTAATAGCCTTCTTTAGGCTACCGGAATAGTCGTAAAGATAAAGGTGGCGGTATCCGCTTCGGTCGCTGCCTATCACAAAGTTGTCTTGCTTGAAGTCGACCATCTGGTATGCGTCGGGCGACAGCCAAGCATCACTTTTCTCTGTGAGCACCGGCTTGGCCACTGTGGAGCCCGGATTCACATTATAAAGCGTAAGGTTGTTCTGGTCGCGATTGAGCACCATTACCATCAGTCGCTCCGAGGAGCCACCGAATTCAAGCAGAGGCACATAGTCGGTAGCCTGCATAGGGAGGCCCATCTTCTTGGTGATGCGAGTGTCAAGGTTGTAAGCGTAGACAGTCACCACCGAATTGTTTGCTCCGGCGAGTGGGTATTTGTAGGTAAATTCGCCAGGGTAAAATGACTCGGGATTCGGTTCGGTGCAATAGTCGGGGTAGCGGTCAAAATGATACTCCGGCACTTCGCTCTCATTAAATGAGATGAAGGCGAGTGTGTTGTCGTCGGGAGAGAAACGCATGGTGTTGAGGATGCCGAATTCCTCCTCATATGCCCAGTCGGGGGTACCGTTGATTATGCTGTTGAGCTTACCGGTCTTTGTCACTTGAGTCTCCGTGCCGTAGTCCAGATTGCTCAGGTATATATCGTTGTCGCGCTGGAAGGCCACACGAGAGCCGTCATGGCTAATGGTGGCGGCACGTTGTTTGCCTGCTTTCGACACTCGTTTCATGGTGCCTCGCATTATGTCGTACACATAATATTCAGCCTTGAATGAGTGGCGATATATCTTCTCACTGTCGTTCCATAGCAGTATGTATTTGCCGTTTTGAGAAAGCTCGAAGCCGTCAAATTCCGTGATTTTGGTGTCGCCTTTCAGGGTGTTAACATCAAATATAGTAGAACTCTTTTTGCCGGTTTTATAGCTATAGCAGTCGATTGATTTACCTGCCACACCTTCACACAGATAGCTTTCGCCATCGGGCATGGGGGTCATATCTTTTATTGAGGCCGGGGCATTTACGCGGATGTCGCAATAATCTTCGGCAGTGAGGCGGCCGGCCGCAACGCTTGTAATTGTGGCTCCACAAATTGCGCCTGCAAGAGCTATGTGTTTGAAACTGATATGCATTACATCATGGTTTTTAATTGTGGGTAATCAGGTTGAGGAAGGCAACCTTTAGAGTTTATCACTTGGTGGAGTGGGATAGATTCCTTTAAAAGTTAAGGAGGCAAATACATATAGTCTATCTGCCTCCTTGTGGGTGAATTAGCTAATGGCTTGAATTGCCGGCTCTCAAAGGGCTACCAATTTCGCGCCGGGATTAGTAAGCACGAGCTATAATTACACGTTGCACGGAGGGCTTACCGGTCACCATATCAACACCGGGGGTCTTGTCGCCATCCAAAGGTATGCAGCGAATTGTAGCTTTTGTCTCTTCTTTTATGCGAGCTTCGGTCTCGGCAGTGCCGTCCCAGTGGCAGAGGAAGAAACCGCCGTTCTCGATTTTCTCTTTAAACTCATCGTAGGAGTCAACCTCGTAGGTTCTTGTCTGCTGGTTCTTAAGCGCTTTCTGATAGATGTTTTCTTGAATTTCTTCAAGTAAAGCTTTAATATTGGCAGCAATGCCTGTGAGTGATACAGTTGATTTCTCGAGTGTGTCGCGACGCATAATTTCAACGGTGTTGTTCTCAATGTCGCGGGCACCGATAGCCAGACGCACGGGCACACCTTTCACCTCGTAGTCGGCAAATTTAAATCCGGGACGACGGTTGTCGGCATCATCATATTTCACACTCACACCGAGAGCCTTAAGCTCATCAATAAGCGGGTTGACTTTCTCATTGATTTTGGCCAGCTGCTCATCGTTCTTATAGATAGGCACAATCACCACTTGAATAGGAGCCAAGTGGGGAGGCAGCACCAAGCCGTTGTCGTCAGAGTGAGCCATGATAAGAGCACCCATCAAGCGGGTGGATACGCCCCATGATGAAGCCCATACATATTCAGGCTTATTCTCTTTGTTGACGAATGTCACATCGAAGGCTTTGGCAAAATTCTGGCCCAGGAAGTGCGATGTACCGCTCTGAAGAGCCTTACCGTCTTGCATCATTGCCTCGATGGTGTATGTGTTGAGGGCACCGGCAAAGCGTTCTGTGGGCGATTTCACACCTACTATTACCGGGAGTGCCATATATTTACGCGCAAATTCAGCGTATAGGTTGATCATTTGCACAGTGCGAGCTTCAGCCTCTTCGGCAGTTGCATGGGCAGTGTGGCCCTCTTGCCAGAGGAATTCGGCAGTGCGCAGGAACATACGAGTGCGCATTTCCCAGCGCATCACGTTGGCCCACTGATTCACAAGTATCGGCAGGTCTCTATATGATTGAATCCAATTCTTATATGTGCCCCAAATGATGGTTTCAGATGTGGGGCGCACTATCAGCTCCTCTTCCAGTTTGGCTTCAGGGTCAACAATCACGCCATTGCCGTCGGGCGAATTTTTAAGTCGGTAGTGAGTCACCACTGCACATTCCTTAGCAAATCCTTCCACATGCTCTGCCTCGCGGCACAAATACGATTTCGGTATAAGCAGCGGGAAATAAGCGTTTTGCACACCTGTAGCTTTAAACATTTCGTCGAGGGTACGTTGCATCTTTTCCCAAATTGCATAGCCGTATGGCTTGATTACCATACATCCTCTCACTGCACTTTGCTCAGCAAGGTCGGCTTTTACAACAAGCTCATTATACCATTGTGAGTAATTTTCAGCTCGTTTGGTGAAGTTTTTTAGTTCTGTAGCCATTAATTTTTACAATCTTGTCAATTAAACTGTTATAAGAGAGTTATTGTAGTTTTTGCCCAAAATCATTCCGGCCAAAAACTATGGCAAATTTACAAAAAAATTACGACATATTCGCACAGCCATCTAAATAACTGTCGCAAACCGATTAAATCTATCCGTCCTAACTTGTGCCGGAGTTGATTATCAGCCGATTTTTGATTAATTTTGTGTTGGAATTTTTGTGTCGAGAGGTTTTATGCTCTCGACGGAATTTGATTCGCTAAAGTAAACTGAATTATGAAGTTATCAAGCCTTAATCCCGGAGAGAAAGCTGTTGTGACCAAGATTCTTGGTCATGGAGCCTTCCGTAAAAGAGTGATGGAGATGGGGTTTGTGAGAGGCCGTGAGGTGGAATCGCTCCTTTCCGCGCCTTTGCAAGACCCTGTAAAATACTCTTTGATGGGTTATGAAGTAAGCCTCAGAAAGACGGAGGGCGATCTGATTGAAGTCACTCCCATTGATGAATGGAATGAAGAGGAAATATCTGAAGCCTCGCTTACCGATGGCGCTACTTCGCCTCACAGTGAGCCTTCGATCGACTATAAGGTGAGAAAAGACAAGGAAATTAATGTCGCTCTAATCGGTAATCCAAATTGCGGTAAGACTTCTCTATTCAATATAGCAGCCGGCGCCCATGAGCATGTGGGCAACTATGCCGGTGTCACTGTAGGCGCTAAAGAGGGCTCGCTGAAATATCGCGGATATAAGATTAATCTTGTCGACCTCCCCGGCACCTATTCGCTTAGTGCTTATTCTCCCGAAGAGCTATACGTGTTGCGCTATTTGAAGCAGGAGACTCCCGACGTGATTGTCAACGTGGTGGTGGCCTCTAACCTGGAGCGCAACCTCTATCTCACCACCGAGCTTATAGACATGAACCGTTGCATGGTGATCGACCTCAATATGTATGATGAGATTGAGAAGAAAAATCAACGGCTCGAATACGACACATTAGGCAAACTTTTGGGCGTGCCGGTGGTGCCTACTTCCGCCTCTAAGGGCCGCGGCATTAATCAGCTGCTCGATACAGTGATAGATGTCTACGAAATGTGCCACCCCGACTGCCGCCACATACATGTGAATCTCGGCACCGAGATTGAGAAGGGTGTCACTATCCTTAAAGACGAGATTAAGAAAGATGTCACCATTGCCGCTCACTTTTCGCCCAGATACTTGGCCATCAAGCTCCTGCAAGGCGATAAAGAGATAGAGCGAATGCTCTCCACCACGGCTAATTTTGATAAAATCAAGACCTTGCGCGATGAGCAGAAGAAGAGGGTAGAGGCCTCTCTAAATGAGGACATTGAGTCGGCTATAGCTTCCGAAAAATACGGCTTCATAGCCGGTGCCCTGGCAGAGACTATGGACGAAGACCCCAATAGGGAGCAGAAGGGTACAAGGATCATCGATGCCTTTGTGACCAACAAACTGTTTGGCTTCCCAATATTCTTACTCCTGATGTGGCTTATGTTCTGGGCCACATTTGAAATAGGCGCTTACCCAATGGAGTGGATTGAGTCGGGCATATCGTTGCTTAGCTCCGGCATAGGCTCCTGGCTACCCGATGGACCGCTTAAAGACATTTTGCTCGACGGAGTGATAGGCGGTGTGGGCGGTGTAATAGTGTTCCTGCCTAACATCCTGATTCTCTACTGCTTTATATCGTTTATGGAAGACTCCGGCTATATGGCACGTGTGGCTTTCATTATGGATAAGCTGATGCATAAGATTGGCTTACACGGCAAGTCGTTCATACCTCTTGTGATGGGATTTGGTTGCAATGTGCCCGCTATTCTTTCCACAAGAATTATTGAGAGCCAGTCGTCACGCCTCATCACCATACTTATCAATCCATTTATAAGTTGCTCGGCTCGCCTGCCCATCTATGTTCTGCTTATAGGCACCTTCTTCCCCAAGCAGGGACCTTGGGTGTTCGTTGGCCTGTATCTGTTAGGTATAGTAGTGGCAATCATCTCCGCCAGATTGCTGCGCCGCTTCAAGTTTAAGACCGACGAGACTCCCTTTGTAATGGAGTTGCCGCCCTACCGTATGCCCACCATGAAGGCCACACTGCGCAACATGTGGGCCAAGACCTCTCAGTATCTCAGGAAGATGGGTGGTATAATATTGGTAGCTTCCATTATAGTGTGGGCACTCTCTTATTTCCCCCGCCAAGACATCAACAGTCTGCCTGAAAGTGTGGTTGAAAAAACTCTTAAAGAATTGCCTGCCGGCACATCGCAGGCCGACGCGCAACAGGTGGCCCTCACTGAATATCAGCAGCAAAACTCCATACTTGGCCACATTGGAAATGGCGTAGAGCCGGTGGTGAAACCATTAGGCTTCGACAAGAACGAGGCAATAGCTCTTGTGGCCGGTGCCGCAGCTAAGGAGATAGTAGTCTCCACGTTAGGTGTAATCTACACCGGCAGCGACTCAAATGATGTGACTCTGTCGCAACGACTCGCCGAGCCTACTCCTACAAATCCCAATCCGCCGTTCACTCCACTGAAGGCCATCACATTCATGGTGTTTGTGCTTCTCTATTTTCCCTGTTTGGCTACTCTGACAGCCATATATAGAGAGACCGGCACATGGCGCTATCCGGTCTTCTCAATGCTATACAACACCGCAGTGGCTTATCTCTGTGCATTCATAGTCTACAGAGTTGGTCTCCTGCTGATATAACATTCGCTTATTATTGCTAAGACTAAGAGCTATCAGGCCTTCACACCTGATAGCTCTATTATTTCCACATCTTTGATTTTCTGAGGGGAGGCAGCATCGAGTGTGAGCCTTACCAAGGTGCGCTTCTTTTGCCAGCCTTGCGTGCCTGCCGCACCGGGATTTATGTGAAGCAGATTCAGCTCGCGGTCGTACATTATTTTCAGTATGTGGCTATGACCACACACCATGAGGTTAATCATCTCTTCTCTTAGCAGATTTTTCATGCCGCGCGAATAACGGCCCGGATAGCCACCGATGTGTGTCAGCAATACCTTCACGCCCTCTACCGAAAATATTTCCAGCTCCGAGCAGCAGCGTCTCACCTCTCCGCCATCGATATTGCCGGCCACAGCTCTCACCGTAGGGCAGATGGACCGTAGATGTTCAAGCAATCCGATGTCGCCAATGTCGCCGGCGTGCCATATCTCATCACACTCAGAAAAATAGCGTGCATACCGTTCGTCGAGGCATGAGTGGGTGTCGCTTATAATGCCGATTCTTTTCATAGCTACTAACTGCTTTTATGTGTGTATTTTATTATTAAGCCCTTGATCAAGAATAGACTTGACCAAGGGCCGGTATATTGGGGGTTAGGTTATGGTTGCTTATTCTCCGGCGGGAGCAAGTTGCACTGTGAAGTGGCGAAGCAGGGGAGCTTCCCATACAATCTTCACACCGTGGGTGATTGACTCGCGACGATCGTAGACATTCTTGATTGCAGCTGCAATCACATCCATGTGGTTGTTAGTGTAGACACGGCGCGGGATGCAGAGACGCAGGAAGTCGAAGCCTCCGAATCGGTTCTCACGGGTCACAGGATCTCTATCGGCCAAGATATAGCCTATTTCGCAACCTCTGATGCCGGCTTCGCGATAGAGCTCTACGGTGAGAGCCTGAGCCGGGAATTCCTCTTTGGGGACATGTGTCAAGATGCGGTCGGCATCCAAGAAGATGGCGTGGCCACCAACGGGACGCTGATAAGGTATGCCGTATTCATCGAGCTTGGCAGCAAGATATTGCACTTGGCGGATACGAGTGTCGAGCATATCAAACTCGGTGTTCTCATCCAGACCGACTGCCAGCGCTTCCATGTCGCGGCCGTTCATACCACCATAGGTCACAAAGCCCTCGTAGGTGATGCAATACATTTTTGCGCCATCATACCAATCTTGATGTTTGGTGGCAATGAAACCGCCCATGTTCACCAGACCGTCTTTCTTGGCCGACATTGTCATGCCATCGGCATATGAGAACATCTCAAGGGAGATTTCTTTGATAGATTTGTCGGCGTAGCCCTCTTCACGTGTTTTGATGAAGTAGGCATTTTCGGCAAAACGGGCTGAGTCGAGCACGAGTGCCTTGCCGTATTTCTTGCACACCTCACTTACTTGGCGTAAGTTTTCCATTGAAACAGGCTGTCCGCCGGCGGTGTTGTTGGTAATTGTTACTATCACAAATGGAATCTTGTCGGCGTGTTCGGCCATCACTTTTTCGAGTTTGGCTATGTCTACATTGCCTTTGAAGGGAAGTTCCAATTGTGTGTTGTGAGCTTCGTCGATTGTGCAATCAACGGCTGTAGCTTTGCGGCTTTCAATATGACCTTTAGTGGTGTCAAAATGTGAATTGCCGGGCACTATGTCGCCTTCGTGCACCAGATAGCTGAAGAGCACATTCTCAGCTGCTCTTCCTTGGTGGGTAGGCAATACATAGTCAAAACCTGTGATTCGCTTAATTGTTTCTTTCAGGCGGAAGAATGAACGTGCTCCAGCGTAGCTTTCATCGCCAATCATCATTGCACTCCATTGGCGATCGCTCATTGAGCCTGTGCCGGAGTCGGTGATGCAGTCGATATATACTTGTTCTGCACGAAGCATAAACACGTTGTAATGACATTCTTTAAGCCATTGTTCGCGTTCTTCACGGGTGCTTTTCCTGATGGGTTCCACCATCTTAATCTTCCACGATTCTGCGTAGGGTAACTCCATATTATTCGATATATTTTTGTTTATTATCAATTTCTGATTTTGTCTTTCCGTCAAGGCGTTTTTCCGGTTTTTACCTTGTTTCGGTTATCTCTCGTAAAGTTACTCTAATTTTTTCTCACTTACAAAAAATATAACAAAAAAATTAATTTCCGACTTACCGCTTGGGATAGCCCAAAGTTTAAATACAAACCTAATAGGCTGTAAGTGAGGCAGATATTAGATTTCAGCAATTCTTGCTATCTTAGGGCCTCCACCTCGTAGCCGTTCTCTTGAAGAAGTTTCACAAGTCCGACGTCGCCGTAGAGATGGAGCGCGCCGACAGCCACAAAGGTGGGTGCGTTTTGCATAATTGTTATTAATTTCTCAGCCCAATCTTTGTTGCGCTTTTCCAGGAGTGCTTCTTGAAATTTGGGGTCCATCGCGCTCTCCTGTTCATCCTCCTGAGCTAAGGCCAGAAGTCGTTCGGAGTCTTGACTCATGTAAGCCTCCGTGATTTGATTGGCAATAGTCACCGACCGTTCGGGATTCTCAAGTAGCTCCACAAGCCCCTCTGCTTGCTGCTTAAGGGTAGTGGTAGTAAAGAGAATTTCCGCCTGAAATTCTGCTGTCTCCAGACCAATTATCGGTTTGGCTTTCAACTTAGCCTGTTGCTGTATCCAAGTGTCCAGTTGGCCGGTATCTTTAAGTTGTTTCTTGTAGATTTCAGCAGTGAGCGCAGTCGTTGCCACCATGGGTCGCATTTGGTCGAATAGCTTCAGACTCAACCCGCCTGAATAACTTTTAAACACTGAATCAAGAGCCTGAAATCTATCTTTAGGTAGGAGAGTGGTCAAAGTGCTGTCGGAAGGTGCCATTACGTAAGGCATCATTGCTTTGGCGGCCGCCATCGGCGAATTTACTAAATCAATCTCACCCACAACCTGTTCAGCCGCATCCAGGGCTGCGCGCACTCCGCTTATGCTATCTATAATCGATATAGGCGCCAGATGGTGAGTACCAAATATGTAGGTAGGTTGCTTTAGGCCATTGCCGCTCACCTCATAAAATATTTGTGCATTAATTGTGCCGGCTATTGCCGCAATCAGCCCTATGAGTAGTGCTATTCTCTTCATATCGTTGCGATTATTGTTTTTGCAAATTTAGCTATTTTTATTTTGCTTTGAGCTCGGAGGGTAGAATTATTTGCAAAATTCCTCTCCAAAAAAGAGAGTGTGCAGCCGGCAGTGGCGCACACTCTCATTATTAGGTCTGATTAATCAGTTGGTGTCTTATTATTTAAAGGTGTCGGGAAGGTCGTTTTCGTAGAGAATTATGTCGCCCGATTTTAGGATGCCGGCAAGAATCTTCTGAGCCTCGGCAAAGCTGTCGGCTATAATGATTCTATCGTCGGAGAATTCGGCATTCTTCTTAATTCCTTCCACTATAGCTTTGCGGTTATATTGTCCTACAATAACGGCAATATCCACATTCTCGGCTATATATTCGCCGAATTTTGCATTCAGGTCGTATTGGCGATCTCCAAGTTCTATCATACCGGGAGTAACCACAATTCTCTTGCCAGAGTTGAAGCGCCCGAGGGTTTCTACAGCCATTCGAGAACCTTGCGGATTTGAGTTAAAGGCATCGTCGATGATGGTCACGCCTCCGGGGGTGCGTTTCACATTCAGGCGGTGCTCCACTTGCTCAATGGCTTCCACGGCATATTTAATGCGCTCTGAGGTCACACCAAGCTGCAAGGCCATAATCACGGCTGCTACGAGGTTTGAAATGTTGCATTCACCTATGAGGTGTGAATGGAGCTCCAATTCAAAATTGTCTTTGCCCTTGATTTTAAACTTGGTGCCGGTGGGGGAGTACTCTATATCAGTAGCCACGAAGTCGGCATAAGCGGGGTTGCTCACCGCATAGCGGATTGCCTCGACATTGCTTACCGCTCTGTTTGCACAATATTCAAAATCGTTATTGACAACCACTACACCTGAAGCCGGCAATGCATCGGCAAGTTCAAATTTAGTAGACTGTACATTTTCAATGCTTTTAAATGTCTCAAGGTGCATTTCGCCTACAGCGGTTATAATGCCGTAGTCAGGATGCACGAGGTCGCAAATTTCTTTAATATCGCCTTTCTGCTTTGCTCCCATCTCGCAGATAAATATCTGGTTGTAAGGCTTCATCTGCTCGCGTATGGTGCGAATCACACCCATGGGAGTGTTGAATGAGCCGGGAGTCATTAGCGTGTCAAATTGCTCTGAGAGGATGCGATACAGGTAATGTTTGGTACTTGTCTTGCCGAAACTGCCGGTGATTCCCACCACTTTCAGGTCAGGCATCCCGTTCAAAATGCGTTGAGCATCCTTATAGAAACCGTGGTTTATATGTTTCTCTATCGGTGTCATTATCACCGCCGCGAGCATTAAAATTACCCAAGAGAAAATGGATAGCAGCAACAAAAATGCTATAGGCACTTGAGGACTATACTTGTCGGCCGCGCCCCATAAACCGGTGCTGCCGCCCCAAATAGCCACACATACAAATGCGATTATTGAAATTATTGCTACACAGGTGTATAGACGCCACACACGTTTTGTAAACACCAATGGTTTCTTAAATTTGGCTGTAAATATTTTCACACACTTGCAGGCCAAAACCAATGCCACAATCATAGCATTTAAGGCCGGCAGAAGGAGAGTACTCAGAATCAAAAACAGGAGCGCCACGTCGATTAAACGCCAGGTAGTCATAATGTTACTCTCATTAAGCCAGTGCCAATAGCGCTTAATTCTATAGCTGTTAAGCTGGAAAGCGTGGATGTCGCGCTTGAAATTCAGTACCATATATATGCCGCAAATAGCATATATAATGTAGATTAACCAATAGTTGTTCATTGTATCTCTTCTTTCAAAAATTCTTTAATTACAGATTTAAACCCAAACGGATTGTCGAGGAAAGAGTAATGTCCACAACCGGGAAATGACACTAATCCGCTGTCGGGAATCAGTCGCTCCATCTTTTGAGCATCAGATAGGGGAGTGGCGGTGTCATTCTCACCCCATATGAGCAATGTGGGCGCCTTGATAAGTGGCATTTTGTCGCACAAATCCTCATTGACACAACGACTTAAGATGCTGCGCATCATAGGAGTGGAATTATTATAGTCGCTTGAACCGCGTTTGGCCCTGGCTTTATCTATTTTTGCCTGAGCCTTCTCTGCTCCGTATATGAACTTATAGAAGCGCTTGGCAAATTTGAAACTATAGACTTTGGCATACCATTTAAGTGAATGTTTAGGCTTCACTCCGGCCGCATCTACAAGTATTACTTTCCTTATTTCCCTCCTGGAAGCCATAAGTATCGATACTCTACCACCAAAAGAGTGGCCCAGAATAATCGGGTTCTCTATGCCTAACTCGTCGAGAAATCGTTCCACCATCGAGGTGTATTGCTCCACACCCCAGACTTCTGTGGGCTCATCCGATTTGCCGAAACCGGGAAAATCTATATTGACAACTCTCAACTTATTACTCTCATCCATAATCTTTTGAATAGATGCGAGTGTAGTCAAGTTACAGCCCCAACCGTGCATCAGCAGCACCGGAATACCCGCAGGGTTACCCGTCTCTGAATAGTTTAGGCTAATAGAGTCTATTTTAATCTTTTGTTCCATGCTTTTATTACCTAATGCAAAATTACAAAAAATCCTGCAAACAACCGCAACCAACCTTAAGGTGGCTCTCAAAATTCAAGCCGATAATGCGCTTAGCGAGTCGTTGCTTGGCAGTGGGGCACACACAGATACTCCCCTGAAGCCACCCCGCTCATCCGTTATTTAACATAACATGGATTATGGTTGCAAAGGGTGAGGTTCGGGGAGTGTCCTATAAAAGCTTAATTGGCGTTGTTGCCGGCTTTCGGGCGTCACTCGCAACTTTCGGACGTCACTACCAACTAACGGGCGTTGTTATCAGCTTTCGGATGTTATATTGACTTACGGGCGTTGTTATCAGCTTTCGGGCATTGTTAAATCAGTTCTAAAATTGTTGTAGCCGGGACAATTTTTCTTCAAATTTACAATTCTTGAAAATACAAGATTTTTTTGCTAACTTTGTCCAAAATAACTACACATGGCGATTAAATCTCTTAAAGGAATGGGCGTAGCTTTAATTACCCCGTTCAAATCTGATAAGACTATAGACTTTAGTGCGTTAGAGCGATTGATAGAGTTCCTTATCTCTCAAGGCGCTGATTATTTTGTGGTGTTAGGCACCACTGCTGAAACGCCCACACTGTCGGCAAATGAGAAGAATCTCATCCGCGAGTTCGTAAAAACGAAAGTCGCCGGACGAATTCCGCTCATCCTGGGCATGGGTGGCAATTGCACCGATGCACTCGCAGCCGAATTGCGCTCGTCAGATCTTGATGGTTATTCAGCTATCCTGTCGGTCACTCCGTTCTATAATAAGCCTTCACAAGAAGGTATTTATCGCCATTTCTGCGAAGTGGCAGCAGCTTCGCCACTGCCGGTTGTATTATATAATGTGCCGGGGCGCACCGGTGTCAATATGACTGCCGCTACCACCTTGCGCCTTGCCAATGAGTTTAAAGGCAAAATCATCGGCATCAAGGAGGCATCGGGCGATATTCGCCAGATGGATGAAATAATCAAGAATAAACCTGCTGATTTTGAGGTTATTTCAGGCGATGACGGCATCACATATCCGCTTATGACCCTTGGCGCTGTTGGCGTTATTTCGGTGATTGGCAACGCTTATCCGAAGGAATTTAGCAAGATGGTTCATCTTTGCTTAAAAGGTGAATTCGACAAAGCATTGCCCATACACCATAGATTCACAGAGCTGTTTCAGCTTCTGTTTGTAGATGGCAATCCTGCCGGCGTGAAGTGTGCCCTGCATGCTATGGGCATGATAGACAACGAATTACGACTGCCGTTGGTGCCCACTCGCATCTCTACAGATGCTAAAATTCAGGAAGTTATAGCCAAGTTAAAGCAAGAATAGTAACACCTCTCCCCTTTTAAGTTTGGAATGATTGATAAACCCACTGTACAGCGAATTCTTGATGCCGCAGATATAGTTGAGGTGGTCAGCGACTATGTCCATCTCACCCGTCGAGGCTCTAATTTCATGGGGTTATGTCCTTTCCACAATGAGAAAACGCCCTCATTTTCAGTTAGTAGGAGCCGAAACATCTGCCACTGTTTCTCTTGCGGGAAAGGTGGTAGCCCGGTCAACTTTGTGATGGAGAAGGAGGGCATAAATTACCATGACGCCCTACTCCATTTAGCCAAGAAATACGGAATTAAGGTTGAGGAGCGTCAGCTCACCGACAAGGAGCGACAGCAACAAAGTGAGCGCGAGGCCATGCTTACGGCCAATGAGTGGGCCATGCAAACTATGCAAGCCAATCTCACCGACACCGATGAGGGTAAGGATGTAGGTCTCCAATACCTATATCAGCGTGGTGTGACTCAGAATGCGATAAAGGAATTCCGCTTGGGTTATGCTCTCGATAAGTCGGCAGCACTATACACTGAAGCTTTAAACAAGGGCTATGAACAGTCTGTGTTAGAAGCTGTTGGACTTTGCGGTGTGTCGCAATCAGGCCGACCATACGATCGTTTCCGCGGTCGTGTCATTTTCCCGATTCTTAACTCTGCCGGCAAGGTGGTGGCCTTCGGTGGTAGAGGCATTAAGGGCGAGCCGGCCAAATATATTAATTCACCGGAGTCGGCCCTATATGTAAAGAGCAACGAGCTCTATGGCATATATCAAGCCAGGAATGCCATAGTTAAAAACAATAAGTGCTTCTTAGTGGAGGGCTACATGGATGTAATCGGAATGTGGCAGTCTGGCATGGAGAATGTTGTCGCTTCAAGCGGCACATCGCTCACCGAAGGACAAATAGCTCTTATCCACCGCTTTACCGAAAATGTCACTCTTATCTACGATGGCGACGCCGCCGGCATCAAGGCCTCGCTTCGAGGCATCGACTTGCTGCTGTCGCAGAACCTGAATATACGAGTCTTGCTCCTGCCCGACGGCGATGACCCGGATTCGTTTGCTCGCAAACACACCCCCGACGAGTTTAAGGCCTTTGTCGACACTCATGAGGTCGACTTTATAGAATTTAAGACTCAGATACTCACATCGTCCGCGCATGGCACTGTCAATAAGGCTGATGCCATTAAAAGCATTGTGCAGTCTATCGCCTCGGTAAGCGACATGATTAAGCGCTCGCTTTATGTGCAGGAGTGTGCCACTCGCTTGCATATAGCAGAGAATGTGCTTATGGCGGCAGTCACAAAGCAGCGTGCCGTTGTGGTGCAAGAGCAGAAGAAACGCAAAGACATAGCACGCATTGAGCGCGAAAATCGTCAGCAACAAGCCATAACTACCGCCGGCGGCGAGGCGCAGCAAGCTCCTGCCAAGGCAGAGGGCTCCCCTACTGTCCAACAATCTCCGGCACCAAACTCAGGCAATGATATTTTAAGCGCATATTTGCGCAATGCTACGGCTGAGAGCAACCGCTTTGTGGCTCCACTGGAGGAGAATGTGCTAAAATATTGCGTGAAATATGGCATGGTGGCATTCTGCCCTAACGCCGACGCTGAAGAGGATAATAATAACACTCTCAATTGGTTCAATGTAGCCGAATATATAAGGGAGGAGATGCGCACCGACAGCCTTCACTTCACCGACCCGGTGAGAGAAAAAATCTTCAACCGTGTAATTAGCTTAATCGACGACTATAAGGTTGCTGCTAAAGAAAAGTCGGATGCACTTGACAATGAGATAAATGCAAAAATAAAAGAGGAGGTCGATAAGCTCGCAGCCACCTATCTCTCAATATCTGAATTAGAGATAAAAGAGGCAGAGTTTCGCTCAGAACTTGCCGAAGGTAAACTGCACGATATGAAGCAGTTTGCCATTGATTTTTCTGCAAGGATTCTCGGCTCGGACATCGACGATGATGTGCGCCGATTTGCGCTCAAGGCTATTACTCCGATTTATAAATTGAGCAAATACCACTCCAAAATGGTTAAAGTGCCGAGCGAGGAAGACCTTATTTCCGACCTTGTGCCACGTGCCATTAGTGAGTGGAAAGATGGCTTGCTGCTTATGCGCTACAAAGACCTCCAACAGCAGCTTAAGGAGGCATCGCAGGCGCAAGACACAAAAAAAATGGAGCTCATAATTGAAGAGCTCCAGGGAATATCCGAACTTCGCAGATTAGTGGCGAAGACAATTGGCGACCGAATCGTTTCACCTTGGCATTAATGCTTAACGAGCCCAAGGTGATAATGCAATAAGAGAGTTATCTAAATTGATTCGCTGATTCGAGATATTCAAAGCCGGCAGCCGCCAATCGCTCTCGCAATTCTCGTTCATCTATATCCTCACTATTGCAAAGTTCTGAAAGTGAGGAATATTCATCGCGCAACTTCATATTGATTGCGCTGAAAAGCATAAATGAATCGGATGGTAAGTTCATTACAGATATTTCTCCAGTTCCTTATTTGAAGGGTTGATTTTCTCAATTTTCCCGCTTGGGCCTATCAGGAATGTGTGATTGCCGGTAGCGAGGCTGTATTGTTTATATAAGTTGCCCGATTTTGAGTCTGCCAGCCTGAACTGACGCTTGGCATCAAGGCCGTCGTTCATAAGAATCTGATTATACAGGGTGGCGTCTGAATCGGTGTTGATGGCAATGTATTCTATCGACGATTTGCCGCCGGCGATTGCCTTATCAAAAATTGAGTTGTTGATGCGCGACTGTGCATCGCTACTACTCCAAAAGTTTACCAGGACATAGTGTCCGTTCAAGTTCTCAAGTGAGATGGAATTCTTGTCGTTCTTTAAGACTATTTGAGGAGCGCTGTTTGCTTCGGCAGAATTAACGTTGATATCTTGCACTGAGGTGAGAAATAATAATGCGAAAGCAATTATAGCTGAAAAAACAAATTTCACTTTTCCGAAATTTAAATTACTACTAATCGACTAATTCATTCGTCAACGAAAGAAATAACCGACCCACAGATTTTCT
>CAYVAK010000002.1:0-41114 GCA_964448425.1 uncultured Sangeribacter sp. | reverse complement strand
CGCCGACTTCGGCGGCGAGGTGGAGCGTGTGCTCAACATGGCCGACGGCTGTCTGCTGCTCGTCGACGCCTTCGAGGGCCCCATGCCCCAAACCCGTTTCGTGCTCCAAAAAGCTATCGAGATGGGCCTGAAGCCTGTGGTGGTTATTAATAAGGTGGATAAGCCTAATTGCCGCCCCGATGAGGTCAACGAAATGGTGTTTGATCTTATGTTTAACCTCAACGCTACCGAGGAGCAGCTCGACTTCCCCACCATCTACGGCTCGGCCAAGAATGGCTGGATGTCGACCGACTGGCAGCACCCCACCGAAGACATCACCGCTGTGCTCGATGCCATCATTGAGCATATCCCGGCGCCCACTCAGCTGGAGGGTGAGCCTCAAATGCTCATCACCTCGCTCGACTATTCGAGCTATGTGGGCCGTATAGCCGTGGGCCGTGTGCATCGTGGTGTGCTTCGCGAAGGCATGGAGATAGCCCTTTGCAAGAAAGACGGCGAAGTGCAACGCCAGAAAATCAAAGAGCTCCACACCTTTGAAGGCATGGGCCGCAAGCGTGTCAGTGAAGTGAGCAGTGGCGACATTTGCGCCATCGTGGGTCTCGACAAATTTGAGATTGGCGACACAGTCTCCATCCCCGAAAACCCCGAGCCGCTGCCTCGCATCGCCATCGATGAGCCTACCATGTCGATGATGTTTACCATCAACGACTCCCCCTTCTTCGGCAAGGACGGCAAGTTTGTCACCTCACGCCACATCAACGACCGCCTTACTCGCGAGCTCGACCGCAACCTCGCTCTCAGAGTGCAAAAGACCGACCGCGAAGATGCCTGGATAGTCTACGGTCGCGGTGTGCTCCACCTCTCCATACTCATCGAGACCATGCGTCGCGAAGGCTATGAATTGCAAGTGGGCCAGCCCCAAGTAATCATCAAAGAAATCGACGGTGTGAAATGCGAGCCTGTGGAGGCCCTCTCCATCAATGTGCCCGAGGAGTATAGCTCTAAGGTGATTGATATGGTGACTCGCCGCAAAGGCGACATCCTCTCCATGGAGACCCAAAACGACCGCATCCACATAGAATTCCAAATACCCTCACGCGGCATAATAGGCCTGCGCAACAATGTGCTGACCGCCACCGCCGGCGAAGCTATCATGGCTCACCGATTCCTGGAGTTCCAACCCTGGAAGGGCGACATAGAGCGTCGCACCAACGGCTCCCTGATAGCCCACGAGTCGGGCACCGCCTACGCCTACGCCATCGACAAACTTCAAGACCGCGGCAAATTCTTTATCTTCCCCCAAGAGGAGGTGTATGCCGGCCAAGTGGTGGGCGAGAATGCCAAGGACAACGATATCACAGTCAATGTCACCAAGTCGAAGAAGCTCACCAATATGCGTGCTTCCGGTGCCGACGATAAGGCAAAGATTGTGCCTCCCGTAGTGTTCTCACTCGAAGAAGCTTTGGAATATATCAAAGGCGATGAATATGTGGAAGTTACACCGCATCACCTCCGCCTTCGCAAGATAATCCTCGACGAGACGGAGCGCAAGCGCGCCAACCGTCAGTAGGCCCAAGCAACTCGCTAACCGTCAGTAGGACGGCTCGGCACGCACGCACGCCGATAGGCTCCGCGATTCCCCGGCCTTCCTTTAAAATTGCGCCTGCTGTATATGCGTTTCCGGCTCGGCGCCCCCGGTGAAGTGAGCCGGCCAAACACCCTGAAGGGCGAGAATTGCGCCCCCCCTTAATCTGAGTCTTTATAAACCCTAAATAGAAAGTTTCGCAGAGCTGCTGGTAGAGTTCTGCGAAATTTTATTTTTTTGCTTGTTTGTGTGAACATTTCTTACTAATTTTGTGATTAGGTGACTGTTCGGCTCCCTTTGCAGGCCAACTGTTGGCATTTCACTTTGTCGGGCCGGGGCAGCATCTCACTTATTTGGCTACTCCGGGGGCGGCATTTCACCTCGCTGCGCCCTTTAGCCGCATCTTAACTCCAATAGACAAGAAGTAATGAACCACATAGACGATATCGGGGCGGTGCAAGCGCCTGCTCCCGACCCCGAGAATCAGCCTGCACTCGAAGCTGCCTCCGAAGCGACCCCCGAAGCCGCCTCCGATGGGGCTGCGCCTGCGCCCGGCAAGAAGCCGCGGCGACATCTTATTAAGCCACGTTGGCTCAGAATCACTCTGAAGAGCATCATGTGGCTCATTATTGCTATCATCTTGCTGCCGCTGCTCATTTATGTGCCGCCGGTGCAAGACTGGCTCAAGGATGTGGCTTGCTCTCAGATAAAGGAGGCCACCGGCCTGGAGGCCACCATTGGCAAATTCCGCCTTAAATTCCCGCTGGATGTGAGCCTGGAGGAGGTCACCGTGCTCGACGCCACCCGCGACACTATGGTCAATGCCGAGCGCCTCATAGCCGATGTTAAGGTGCTCCCGCTCTTCAAGGGCGATGTAGACCTCAATAAGCTCACCCTGAATAAAGGCTACTATCACATGGTAGCTGAAGACTCGTCGATGAATATGACCCTGCGCGCCGGCTACCTGAAGGTGGATGGCGGCAGCCGCATGAACCTCAACTCGCAAAACATCAACCTGCTGAATCCCGAGCTCAAGGATGCCACCATACGTGTGGATATGGATGTGTGGAAGAGCACTCCCGACACCGTCTATGAGCCCGGCACCATGGTGATTAAGGCCAATAAGATGAAGCTTGAGAATGTGACCTACGCCATGTCGATGCTTCCCACCATCAAAGACTTGAGCGCGCATTTCGACTCCGGCGAGGTGAGCGATGCCACCATCGACCTTGTGACCTCCAATGTGAAGATAGGCTCATTTACCGCCTCCGGCAGCGATGTGAATTTCATTGTGCCCACAGCTGATTATGTGGCCTCTCACCCTGCTCCGGTCGACACCATCAGTGTGGAGAAGCCGCCCATGACAGTGCAGCTCGACTCCATAGATGTGCAGAAGATGCACGTGGTCTACGCCACCGATGGTGTGAAGGCCTCACCGGGCTTCGATGCCGGCTACATAGAGCTCAGCGACCTTAGCATCAACATCACCGACTTCTACAACTGTGCTTCGGAAGTGAGGGTGCCCATAAATTCGCTCACAGGCAAGGAGCGCTGCGGCCTGGCTATTAAGGAGGGTTCCGGCACTCTGAGTGTCGACGACAGCGGCATAGGCCTTTCCGAATTTAAAGTGAAAACCCCTTACAGCAGCCTCAGTGCCGATGCCACACTCACTTATGCGGCCATGGGCATGGAGCCCGACGGCGCCTTGCGGGCCAAGGCCTCGGGCTATGTTGGCTACGAAGACATAATCAGCTTTATGCCCTCACTGCGCTCCACCCTCAAGCTACTGCCCGGAGGCAGCCCCGTGGGCTTGGATATAGACATAGCCGGCTCGTTGCAGCAGCTGAGTGTCAACAACTTCGGCATAGATATGCCTAAGCTTCTTCGCCTCAAGGCCGGAGGCTTTGTGGAGAATGCACTCAACCCCGCCAACCTCATAATGCACCTCACCCTTGACGGTGCGCTCAAGAATGCTTCGCCCCTCAACAGTATGCTCTCGGGCATGGGAGTGGCCTTGCCGGCCTTTACCATCTCGGGCAGCGTGGATGCCAACCACAGCCGCTATGGCGCCGACCTGGATGTGCGCTCTTCGAGCGGTGGCCTTGCCCTTGCCGGTGAGGTGAGCTTGGATGCCGAGCGCTATGAGGCTGACGTGACGGTAGACAACTTCAATGTGGCCGCCATTATGCCCACTCTGGGTGTGGGGGTGGTAGGCGGTTCGCTCTATGCCTCCGGTGCCGGTTTCAACCCCACCAAGGCCGGAGCTTACACCACCGTGCGTGCCGATGTGGGCACCGCCGTCTATGAGGGAGTGAACTACGGTCCGCTCACTCTGGATGCCGACCTTGCCGAGTCGACTTATGACCTTGTGCTTGCAGCCGCCAATCCGATGATGGACCTCGACCTTGAAGCCGACGGCTCTATAGAGGGTGGCCGCTACACAATAGACTGCGAAGCCGACATTCGCAACCTTGACCTGAAGGGACTGCACCTCATGGATGAGGCTTGCGGAGGCAACGGCTGGATTTCGCTATCCGGCAGCGCCAACCCCGGTGCCATGCTCTTCGACTTAGACCTGGCCGTGAGAGACATCGACTGGACCTATGGCGAGCGAGTGGTGTCGCTACCCTATGCCGCCGACGGCCGATTCCTTGCCACTGAAGAGTCGACATTCCTCTCTCTGGCCGGCGAGAATGTCGACCTCCGATTCCAGAGCGACGAAGGGCTGCAAAGTGTGCTCGACAAGGCCACTAAGGCCGGCGACCTCGTATCCGGACAAATAGATAGCCGCCAGATAGATTTCGACCTCTTGCAGCAGGCACTGCCGCCATTCACCATCTCTGCCGATATAGGTGGCGAAGGCCTGGTGTCGAAATTGCTCGACGGCACCGAAATAGGCTTCGACCGTTTCCAAGCCAACATCTCCAACACCGACAAACTCCACATGGACTTCGATGTCTCGGCTCTGCGCTCGGGCGATATACTCATAGACAGCATCACCGGCAACATGAACCAGCGCGACGCTCGCATGGACTATAAGGTGCACATGGGCAACACCCCGCCCAATATGCCCGACTTTGCGCGTGTCGACCTCTCGGGCTATGTGGGCGGCAACCGTGCTTCGCTGGCTGTGCGCCAGTGGAACGATAAGGGCGAGAACGGCTACAAAGTCGGTCTGACGGCTGCGCTCGTCGACTCGGTGATTTCAATCCACTTCACCCCGCTCAACGCCGTGATAGGCTATAAGTCGTGGACCATCAACGACGACAACTACATAGAGCTCGGACCCGGCAATGCCATCAACGCTTCAATCGATGCCGACGGCGAGGGGGATAGCTGCATTAAGCTCGTCTCCGGCCTCACCGATGAGGGCCACAACTATCTGGATGCCAGCATCAAGAAGTTGCTCATACAAGACTTCCTTAACATCTCGGCCTTCGCTCCGCCTATGACCGGCGAGCTCAACACCGACCTCCACATAGAGCTCCGCCCACATGGGGTGGTGGGCAACGGCAACCTTGCCCTTAACGATTTCACCTACGAGAAGAAGCGAATAGGCAATCTCGGCGCCGAATTCCGCGGCGGCTCCAACATCACCGACAAGAGCGGTGCCAAAATCAACTTCACCCTCGACGGCGAAGAGATTATGGACCTTCGCGGCTTCATGGGCACCGACAGTCTGGGCAATAAAGAGACCACCCGCCTGCGCCTTGAGCTCACCCACTTCCCCCTGAGAATTGTCAACCCCTTCCTCGACAAGGACATGATGCAGCTCGAGGGCTGCCTCACCGGCAATCTCGCCCTCACCGGCACCCTCACTTCGCCCCTGCTCAACGGTGAGGTGAAGACCGACTCGGTGGCTGTCTATCTGCCTATCTGCGCCTCCCGCCTGCGCTTCGACGACACCAAGTCCATCAGCGTGGTCGACAATCTGCTGCGCTTCGACTCCTACACCGTGAAGGGTGCCAACGACAACCCCCTCACCCTCGATGGATATGTGGACGCCCGCAACCTCAGCAACATATTGCTCGACTTGAGCCTCAACGGCAACAATGTGGTGCTAATCGACAACGATAAGCGCGCCCACAGCGACATATACGGCAAACTCGCCGTCAACTTCAATGCGGCCGTCAAGGGCTCCCTGTCCAAGATGGACATCACCGGGCGCCTCTCCGTGCTCCCTTCCACCGACCTTGTCTATGTAATGAGCACCACCTCCACCGCTCTGGAGCAGCAGACCACCACCGATGTGGTGAAGTTCGTGTCGTTCAACGACACCGTAGCCGCCCCCATCGACACTGTGGAGAGCAACATGGCCATGAAGATATCCTTTGCCCTCAATATAGTCAACGGCGCGAAAGTCACCGTCAACCTCAACAGCTCGGGCACCAACCGCGCCCAGATTCAGCCCTACGGCGACCTTGTGTATAGCCAGAGCTACATGGGCGACAGCCGCCTCGACGGCCAGCTGAATTTCGCCTCCGGCCAGGTGCGCTACACACCGCCGCTGATGTCGGAGAAGGTGTTTGATATCGACGAGAGCTCATATGTGGCCTTCTCGGGCGACATGATGAACCCCACCCTCAACCTTGTGGCCAACGACCGCATGAAAGCCAATGTGCAGCAGAGCGGCAGCAATTCGCGCCTCATATATTTCGATGTGGGTCTCAATGTCACCGGCACTCTTGAAAACATGAAGGTGCTCTTCGACCTCTCAACCAACGACGATGTCACGGTGCAAAACGAGCTCCTCTCCATGTCGGCCGAGCAACGCTCCACCGCTGCCATGAACCTGCTGCTCTACAACACCTACACCGGCAGCAGTGTGAGTGCCACCTCTACCTTCGGCAATCCTCTCTACAGCTTCCTGGCCGGCCAGCTCAACGCCTGGGCCGCCAAGACCATTCGCGGTGTCGACCTCTCTTTCGGCATTGACCAATACACCAACACTGTAGACGGCGAAAGCTCCACCGCCACCAGCTACTCCTATCAGGTGTCGAAGTCGCTCTTCGACAACCGATTTAAGATTGTGGTGGGCGGCAACTACTCCACCGATACCAATGCCGAAGACAACTTTGCTCAGAATCTTATATCCGACATATCGTTTGAATATATGCTGAAGCAGTCCACCAACCTCAATATGTATGTGAAACTCTTCCGCCACACCGGTTGGGAGAGCATCCTGGAGGGCGAAGTCACCGAGACCGGTGTCGGCCTGGTGATGAAGCGCAAGCTCAACAACCTCCGACAGCTCTTCCGCTTCCGCCGCCGCGGCTCCTCAAATAAGTCGGCCACCACTTCCGTCGACAGCCTGCTTATTGAGGCTGTGAATGCCTCCCCATCTACCCTCACTCCCGATTCAACCTCAGCTCAATAACCCCCCCTCTCGCCCCTCACTCACCCACCCTGAAGACAACTACAATGATGCATAACCCATTACGCCCTAAAGGAAAGAATTTGCTGCCCCTGCTGCCCCTGCTGATTGTGGCCGCGGCTGTGGGCGGCGCTATTCTCAGCTCTTGCTCCACCACCAAGAAGATACCCGACGGCGAGGTGCTCTACACCGGTGTGAAAAAGTTTAATATCAACCCTACCGAGGGCGACGAGCTCCCTGTGGAGATGGTCGACGCCATGAAGGAGGCCATCGATGTGGCCCCCAACAACCCGATGCCGTTCTTCTCGCCTTATATGCGCACCCCCTTGCCCACCGGCCTGTGGGTCTACAATAACTGGAGCGACTCCTCTAAAGGCATCAAAGGTTGGCTCTACGACTTGCTGGTGAGCGAGCCGGTGCTGGTGAGCGATGTGAAACCACAGGTGCGCACCAAGATGATTCAAAGCATCCTTGACAACAATGGCTACTTCGGCTCTGCGGTAGACTATTCGCTCAACTACAGCAAGCGCAACAGCAAAAAGGCCTCCATCACCTACACCGCAAATCTGAGTGCCCCTTACCTTATCGACTCCATTATCTATCTGAACAATCGCGGCGACAAACTCTGCAAATTTATCGACTCTCTGGCCCGTCAGAGCTCTTATTTGCAAGTAGGGGAGCGCTTCAGCACCGACTCCCTCACCGCCGAGCGCACCCGCATAGCCAACCGTCTGCGCACCCGCGGCTACTACTATTTCCGCCCCGAGTATATAGAATTTCTGGCCGACAGCACCATCACTCCTCACGCTATCGCCCTCAAGCTCACCCTCAGCTCCACCATGCCTCAGGAGGCCACTATAGCCTATAAGACCGGCGATGTGGAGGTGACACTGCTTCGCAACAGCACCCGCAACCCCGGCACCCCCGACACTATTGAGAATGAAAAGTGTCGAGTGATAGTGATGCGCCCGGCTCATCTGCGCGAAAATCTTATTCCCTCTTGCATCAGCTTCAAGAAGGGTAGGGTGTTCTCTGTGAAGAACATGGACCGTACTCAGAACCGTCTGGCCCGACTCGGCATATTCAGCAATATTGAGATGCAGGTCACCCCGGCCAACGACTCCCTGCACGGCGACGACCCGCACCTTGATGTGGCCATCACCTGCAAATATGATAAGCCCATGGAGGCCTCTGTGGAGGTGAACGCTACATCCAAATCCAACAGCTACATAGGCCCCGGCCTCTCCTTTGGTGTGACCCATAAAAACCTTTTCGGCGGCGGCGAACAGCTCAACATCTCCGCCGATGCCGAATATGAGTGGCAAACCGGCAAAGGACGCTCCTCGGTGTTCAACAGCTACGAGTTCGGCCTCAGTTCCACACTCTCTTTCCCCCGCCTGCTCGCACCCTCATTCATACGCCGCATACAGCGCGAACTCAACTGGACTCGCATAGAGCTCAGCGCACGCCTGCTCAATCGCCCCAACTACTTCAAAATGGCGCAATTCAACACCGGCATTAGCTACGAGTGGCACCCCACTCGCAACGCTCTGAACACCTTCACTCCCTTCAAGCTCACCTACACCAAGCTTATCCACACCACCGCCGACTTCGACTCAATTATGGATAGCAACCAGGCTATCGCCGAGAGCTTCAAGAGCCAGTACATACCCCAACTCAGCTATTCCTACACACTCGATAAATATCTGGAGAAAGAGAAAATCAACAATATCAACTTCTCATTCACCGTCACCGAAGCGGGCAATCTCTTCGACGCCGTGTATAAGCTCTGCGGAGTGAAGGGTGAGAAGAAGATGTTTGGCACCCCCTTCTCCCAATTCGTCAAGGGTGAGGCCCAGCTGGTCTACTCCCGTCGTCTCTTCGGCCCCGGCAGCGACCATTGGCTTGTGAGCCGTGTGGCCATCGGCGCCGCTCACGCCTACGGCAATTCCTCGCAAGTGCCTTATTCCGAGCAGTTCTATATCGGTGGTGCCAACTCCATCCGCGCCTTCACAGTGCGCTCTATAGGCCCCGGCAGTTTCCGTCCCGACGAGGAGACCGCCAATGGCTACTTCGACCAAACCGGTACCTTCAAGCTCGAGCTTAACAGTGAATACCGTTTCCCCATAGCCGGAATCCTCCATGGAGCCTTCTTCCTGGATGCCGGAAATATCTGGCTGCTGCGCAACGACCCCGACCGTCCCGGCGGACAAATCAAACCCTCCACATTCCTGCGCGACCTGGCCCTGGGCACCGGTGTAGGCCTCCGCATCGATATGCAAATGATTGTGGTGCGCGGCGACCTCGGCTACGGCCTCCATGCCCCCTACTACAACGGCACACCGCACTATTTCAATATCAGATTTAAAGATGCCTTCGCCTTCCACTTGGCCATAGGCTACCCCTTCTAACCCCCTCATCTCTTCACTCTTCACTCTCACCTGCCAATGCCGTCAACCACTCGCTCGCAGCGTCGGGGCCTCTTGTGCCTGGCCATCCTTTGCCTTTTGACAATAGGTGTGGCCTCCTATTGCCGCAACGCCGACGGCCGCCGAGTGGCCCAAACAACATCCGTCTCGGAGGCCATAGAGAGCTTTCACAGCCTGGAAATTATCGACGCCTCCGACAGCTCGCGCCTCAACCCGAGTGTCCGCAAAACTCCTCGTACCTCCGCCACTAAATCCGCATCCGGTAGCTCTGCAAAAAAGCGCCATGGCTCAAAAAACAAAAAGCCTTCCTCCCGGGCGGCTTCAAATAAGGGTGGGCAGGCTTCAGCTCCGCCCCGCGACTACCTTAACGACCTTTAGTTGCCACTTTTGCCACCCTGCCGTGAACCTTATCGGCCCCGGCTGCGTTTCACCACAAACTCTAATTAAAGGAAAAACACACTATGGTAAGACATCTACACAGCTATCGCCGCCGCCTTTATGGCCGCCGCTGGCATTCCGTGGCTTCAAAAATATGGTTATGGGGTGGCGCCACTCTCTTGGTGCTCCTCGTGATCTATTGGATATTCTTCATCGGTATTTGGGACGGCCCAAACCAATAATCACCCGCCTTGAGGGGGAGTGATTTGAGGGGGTTAGCGCGATTGGGCGGCGACGGTTAGGGCGCGGTCCAGGATTGCGTCGATGCCTCGGGAGAGGTCGGCGTCGGTGGAGTGGACTTCAATGTCGGGGGCAATGCCCTCTTCAATGCTCTCGCCATCGGCGTTGGTCATGGGGCAGGCCGAGAAGCGCACACTCCAGCCGTTGGGCAGCTCGGAGGAGAATGGCAGGCCTCCGCCACCGCCGCTCATGGCGCCCACAAGAGTGACGTTGGGCAGCGATTTCATCACTGATGCGAAGGCATTGGCTGCGCTGTAGGTGGAGCGGTTGGTAATCAGTACGATAGGTTTGAGCCACATGATGCGACCGGCATCGGCGGGCTCGTAGGTGATGGCTTGTGGCTCGGAGAAGTCGCCGTGGGCTGCTGAGAGCTTGTGGCGTATGTAGCCTCCGCATATTTTCTTTTCGATAAATCGGCCCACAAAGGTGTCGATGTTGGTGAGCAGGCCGCCGCCGTTGTTGCGAATGTCGATAATCAGGGCGTGGCAATCTTTAAATGAGGAGAGCACCCAGTCGAGGTTAGTGTTGCCGGGGGAGGTGGAGAAGGAGGGGTAGTAGATGTAGCCGATGCTGTCTCGGAGCACCTTGTAGGTCATGCCGGCGGTGGTGGAGTAGTCGAAGTTAAGGTAGTATTCCTGTAGGGTGCGGAGGTTGAAGTCTTGCGGGTAGGGGGCCCACCAGCCGCGATAGCTGGAGGTGTTGAATGAAGAGATGAGGTTCACGTGGCCGTCTTGGAGCAGGTCGAGCATTTCGGCGCAGAGGTCGAAGAGCTCGCGTTGCGACATTGAGGGTTTGAGGCGGGCGCGGTAGGTGGTGAGCACCTCGTCCCAGTCTATGTTTTTCTCTTCAAAGAAGCAGTAGTGCTCGTTGAGTATGGTCCAGAGGGCCTCCAGGTTGCCGTCGGTGGAGTCGGGGAATGAGTCCGTGTCGTGGCAGGCGGTGGCTATCAGGGCGAGAATGGTGGCGAGGGCGACGGCTAATTTCTGCTTCATATGGATGGGAAGTGGTGCAGGCGTTGGTTAATAGATGGCGGTGATGGTTTTGGCTTGAGGAGAGGGTGTGGAGCGGGTCACGTTGAGCCAGTCGCCGCTCACGCTTATCAGGGCGGAGTGGCTCACCAGTCGGGTGTTGATTTGGTTCACGTAGCTGGAGCGATATTGGTATTTGTAGCCCAGGGCGAGCCAAGTGTTGTGGAGGCGTATTTGGGCTTTAAGGGTGTTGGCGAGGGTGAAGTGGTTGCCCCACCAGCCGCAGTAGGCGTTGCTGTGGTCGTTGCCCAGGTAAATCTCGTAGTAGCTTTCGCCGAATTGGGGCGAGAAGAATGCGCCCAGAGAGGGGAGCGAGACGGAGTCGATGATTCTCAGTGCTGTTTTGCCCAGGGTGAAGGAGTAGGCGGCTTGAGCGCCCAGGGTGAGGAACAGGGAGACGCGAGCGGCCACGGGGTTGTTGGAGTTGCGAGGCAGATAGAGGGCTCCGGCGTCGAATTCCAGGCCGGCACCGGCAGAGAGCTGAAGTGCACTCAGGGGGTGGAAGCGGCGTTGCAGGGTGTAGTGCAGATTGAAGTCGATGTCGGTCATGGAGGAGGTGTGCTGCTTGTTTTGCATGAAGTCCATGGCTATTTCAGCGCCGTATTCCATGATGTAGGCTTGGGGATTGAAAGCGGCGGCCCTGGCCACATTGCAATTCAGGGCCCAGTGGGAGCCGTGGTGAGTGATGGGGGAGAGGTAGGTGGAGAAGTCGGCGGCGGAGCCCATGGCGAACCCGTAGTCGATGGTGAGTGGCAGTGCGGGCTTGACCTCGGCTTCTTGAGCCGGGGAGGCTGAGGGGCAAAGGAGTGCCCAAGCGGCTGTCAGTAGCGCGCCGGCCGATATGTGAAACCGTGTAAGCATTCGGGGGCTGCTCGGGGGGTTAGGGTTGCTCTAATTCGGCGGTGCCGGCTGAGCCGCTCTCGGAGGTGTTGGCCGAGTCGGTGCCGGTCGAGTCGGTGTCGGTGAAGAGTTGGTGTTGGCCGGTGAGCTCATCGCGGATGTCGGTTTGGCTCACGGGCGGTTCTTCGGAGCCGGCAGTCTCGGAGGCAGCGGCATCTTCGGAGGTGGGCTCGGGCTCGGGGAAGCGTGTGGGCTCAAGCTCCTCCACACTTGCCACCGAGAGGTTGGTGAGGCGTTTGCCCTTGGCCTTGTAGCTCTTCACGCCCACAAATTCGTCGGCATCTATTTCGAGGGTGCCTCGGGCGGCATCTTCTTCGCCGTATGTCACCAGGAAGCGCGGGTAGACGGTGTCGGTGAGCAGTAGGAGCTCGGAGGAGGCGTCGTCGCTCAGGTAGCGTTGCGGCTTGCCGGTGGGCTCGAAGGTGAAGCGCTTCAGATACGGATAGTTGTTTTGCGAGGCATCGCGTAGTACGGCTGTCCAAATCTCTTTGGGGTTGAACTTGCGTATCTTCAGTATGTTGTCGTCGTAGTGGTTGGTGTCGGCATAGGTGGTGGTGTAGTATTCGCCGGTCTTGGTGATTACGAGCACCAGGTCGTCGCCGTGGAATTCGCCCAGCAGCTCGCCGCGGCCTTCGTAGTTGAGGCGCAGCACATCGTGGTCGAACCACACTTGTCGGCCGCCCAGGGTGCTGGTGCCCTTCTCTTTGAGGGTGATGCGGGCTATGTCGTTTTTGGTCACCAGATTGCCCAGCGAGTCTTTGCCTTTGATGTCAAGGTCGGCAAAGTTGACTTCGAGCTGGAGCACTTTCAGCCTTAATTTGGGTTTGAGCACCACTCGCAGCACCTCGGCCTCGCCGTTGGGGTTGCAGGAGAACCAAAGGATTTTTGAGCCCGGCAGGCCGCGGGTGAGGTTATACTCTTTGTCGCGGGTGAGGCCGGTGATGTAGAAGCGCTTTTTATAGTAGGCGCCCCCTTTGCCGTTGAGATACACCACATTGTAGATGGTGCGACGGTCGCCGCGCTTGAACACACCGATGTGGATCACATTCTTGTCGACATAGAATTTGTCGGCCACCTTCATGAGCTTGTAGCGTCCATCCTTGTAGAAGATTATGATGTCGTCGATGTCGGAGCAGTTGCACACAAATTCGCCCTCTTTGAGGGCTGTGCCGGCGAAACCGCCTTCGCGGTCGAAGTATAGACGGCGGTTGGCCTCGGCCACTTTTGTGGCCTCAATGGAGTCGAAGCCTCTTATCACGGTGTGGCGCGGGAATCGGCTGCCATACTTCTCCAACAGGTGCTCATACCAGCGGATTGTGAAGTCGGTGATATGCTCAATGTCGTTGATTATGCGAGCTATTTCGCCGGTGAGGGCTTCAATCTTGTCGGTGGCTTTGTCGGCGTTGAATTTCAGGATGCGCCCCATCTTGATTTCCCAGAGGTGCATGATGTCGTCGCGGGTTATAGCGCGATAGAATTGGGGCTTCCAGGGCTCCAATCGTTTGTCGATGTGGGCCACGGCGGTGTCCATGTCGGGCGCTTGCTCCAGCGGACGGTCTTTGTATATGCGGTTTTCGATAAATATCTTTTCCAGGGAGAGGTAAAGTTGCTCTTCGCGGGTCTCGTGGAGCTTGATTTCGAGCTCTTGTTTGAGCACTTGGCGAGTGTGGTCCACACTGTAGCGCAGCACATCGCTGACGGTGAGGAAGTGGGGCTTGTTGTCGCGAATCACGCAGCATATGGGGGAGATGCTCACCTCGCAGTCGGTGAAGGCATAGAGGGCGTCGATGGCCTTGTCGGAGGAGGTGCCGGGCTGAAGGTGCACTCGGATGTTGGCTTCGGCGGCGGTGTTGTCGTCCACGTGGCGGATTTTGATTTTGCCTTTCTCTTGCGCTGCCAGGATGGAGGCTATCAGTGTAGAGGTGGTCTTGCCGAAGGGAAGCTGGGTGATGGCTAGAGTCTTATTGTCAATCTTGTCGATTTTCGCTCTCACCTTCACGGAGCCGCCGCGCTCGCCGTCGTTGTAGCGGCTGCAATCTATGTAGCCGCCGGTCTGGAAGTCGGGGTAGAGCTTGAAGCTCTCGCCCTTGAGATATTGTATGGCGGCTTGGGCTATCTCGCAGAAGTTGTGGGGCAGGATTTTGGAGCTCAGGCCCACCGCGATGCCCTCCACGCCCTGCGCCAGCAGAAGCGGGAATTTCACCGGCAGAGTCACCGGCTCCTTCTTGCGACCGTCGTAGCTGGGGGTCCATTCGGTGACCTTGGGGCTGTAGACTGTCTCAAGAGCGAATTCACTCAGGCGGGCTTCAATGTAACGGGAGGCGGCTGCGCGGTCGCCCGTCAAGATGTTACCCCAGTTACCTTGGGTGTCCACCAACAGCTCCTTTTGGCCCAGCTGCACCAGCGCGTCGGCTATTGAGGCATCGCCGTGGGGGTGGTATTGCATGGTGTTGCCCACAATGTTGGCCACCTTGTTGAAGCGGCCGTCGTCCAGAGTGAACATGGAGTGGAGTATGCGTCGCTGCACCGGCTTGAGGCCGTCTTCAATGTGAGGCACGGCGCGCTCCAGAATTACGTAGCTTGCATAGTCTAAAAACCAATCTTGAAACATACCGGAGAGCAGAGTCCTGCGGTCGCTTCCGGGGAAGGTGTAATTTTTAGAGGTCGATTCAGCCGGCTGTTGAGCCTCTTGGGGTGTAGGCTCCGAGGCAGTCGGCTCTATATTTTCAAATTGCCCGTCGATAACTTCGTCCATGTTGAGTGCTTACTGGTGAGTTTTGTGAGATTGTACGTTGATTTTGTGGCTGATGGAGCGCGCCGAGGCGCGTGAAATCCAACTTTATGCAAAAATAAGAAAATTGTTTCAAAAAATCAAGAAAACCGCCACAATTCTGCACTTATGCCCTCCATGGCCGTGGTTAGCGGCGTTAATTTTGGCCGGCAAAAGTGTTGAAGTCAAGAAATAATTGCTAATTTTGCACATATGATAATCAGGAGTAAAGATAAAGTCAGAGAAATAAAATGTGCACTTCTTGAACAGCTCAAGGAGGAAAATGCTTTTTGGTCGTACGACCCACTCTCGGTTTCGCTTGAAAATATTGGCGATGACCAACTCATTGCTTTGACTATGCGTTATCTTGATTTAGCTGAGATTAAGCAGCTCTTTTCCATTTATTCGTTTAAAAAAATAAAGGATGCTTGGAAGAGTATTCTTGTGCCTGAAGGTGAGTATCTGTATACGCTAAATCGCTTTTTCGCATGGTATTATTTCAAATCTAAAAATCCTGATGTATATTTAAAGTCTCTCCGCACCCGTCACATTAACTCGCTTTTCAGATGAATATAAAAGGATTGGCACAGCATACCGCTTCAATTTTTGAGGCCATTTCCAAGTTAGAATGTATCAAACCGTATGTTCTTGTTGGTGGTACCGCATTATCACTTCAGTTAGGGACAAGGGAGAGTGAGGACTTGGACTTTATGTCTTGGAGAAAAAGTCGTAATGAAAAGAGAGAAGTTGATTGGCCACAAATAGAGAGAGAACTTGCGACAGTAGGTAAAGTAGAGAAATGTGACATATTGGATATTGATCATGTAGAGTTTGTGGTCGACGCTGTGAAACTTTCATTTTATGCAAATCCTAACTATTCACCATTGAAGAATACTGTAGAGTGTCTTAATAATATAGTTCTTGCAGATAAAACATCAATTGGAGCAATGAAAATGGAAGTAATGTTACGTAGAAGTAAATTCCGTGATTATTACGATATTTATTCTCTAATAGAGTCTGGTGAGGACATAAATGAGATGATGAGTCTTGCATTGAAGTATTCCGCACATCGTTTAAAATCCAAAAATTTAATTGCGTTGCTTACACGTTCTGATAGGTTTTTGCCCGATGATAAATTTTCTACTTTGAATCCGGTTTATGATGTTACACCCAAAGATATAGAGCTAAGGATCGTTTCCTCTTTGGCTAAAAAGTAAGTTAGAATTTTAGAGAAATAAAATGATGGATATGGCAGGGATGGAGGCGGCAGGCGCCGTGAGGATTGATGAGGCGCTGGCGCAGCGACTTGAGGCGGCTGTGGCCCGCATTAATCAGCCGGAATTTGCGGCTGCCGATCCGGTGCAGTTTCCGAGGATGTTTTCTTCGCTGCAAGATGTTGAAGTGGTGGCTTTTACGGCTGCTATTATGGCTTGGGGCCGGCGCGATATGATTTTGCGCGATTGTCGCCGCTTATTCCTCGATGAGATGTCGTTGCAGCCGTTCCGCTATCTTATGGAGGAGGGTTGGCGCTCTCTGGCCGACCGTCACAATATCCATCGCACTCTTTTCGGTGAGCATCTCAAGTGGCTATACACCGGTCTGCGCGCTGTGTATAAGCGCTTTGGCTCGCTCGATGCTTTCTGCTCCTCTTGCGGCGCAGCGGCCACCGAGGCTCCGGCCTGGCATTTCGCTCAGGCTCTCGCGGCTGCTGTAAGCGATGAGAACGGAGGCGCTCTCTGCTCGCAGTGTCTGCCCACTAATTTCAGCTCCACGGCCCTGAAACGCATCAATATGGCTTTGCGTTGGCTGGTGAGAAACGATGGTATTGTCGACCTTGGTGTGTGGCGCTCACTCACCCCTTCGCAGCTCTTTATCCCCCTGGATGTCCATGTGGGGAATGTGAGCCGCAGTGTGGGGCTGCTACATAGGAAGAGCAACGATCGTAAGGCCGTGGAGGAGCTCACAGCGGTGGCTCGCACGTTGCGTCCGACCGACCCCGTGGCTCTCGATTTTGCGCTCTTCGGCCTCGGTGTTGAATCGAAAAAGTAGGAAAGGGAAGAGGTGAGAGGTAAAAGGTAAAGGGTAAAAGGTAAAAGGTAAAGGGTAAAAGAGAAAAGGGGAGTAGGGGGAAGTCTACTCGTTGGGCATGAGGCCCAAAATCAGTTTGCAATAGATGATTCGAGCTACAGCCTGCCGCAAGGTGGCCGTCTCGAGCTCGCCGCTTTCAAGTCCGAGGCGAATCTGCTCTATGGCTTCGTTGGTGTCGGTGGGCGCCATGATTATGTCCACACCGGCTTGCAGCGCTCTGACGTAGGGGCTGTCGCCTGCCGATTTGGCACCGCCCATGTTCATGGCGTCGCTAATCACCAGTCCTTTGAAGCCCATCTCGCCGCGCAGCAGCTCGCTGACCAGTCGGTGGGAGAATGTGGCGGGTATGCTGTCGCCCCCCAGCGAGGGCACCGCCAGGTGGCCCACCATTACACCGCCCAGTCGGCGGTCCACATATTCCTTAAACGGCAGCAGGTCTTGGGCGGTAAATTCTTCAGCACTTTTGTTCACAATCGGGGTCACTTGGTGGGAGTCGCGGTTGGTGGCACCGTGGCCGGGGAAGTGCTTGGCCACCGGCATCACGCCGCCGTCGTGCAGTCCGCGAGCGTAGCCGCAACCGAGGTTGCCCACCACATCGGGCGCTCCGGAGATGCTTCGGCGCCACATCACCGAGCTGCGGCTCGGCGCCACATCGAGCACCGGGCCGAGCACCATGTTGAGGCCCAGATGTCGGGCACGGCTACCCACGCTCACTCCTATATCGTAGAGCGAATCTTCGCTTGCTGTGGCCAGATAGTGCATGGCCGGCATCACCTCTTCGCCATCCAGACGCATTCCCAGACCGGTCTCGGCATCGATGGCCATAAATAGCGGCAGGCGGGCCACACTGTCAATCTCGGGCTTCAGGGTGATGAGCGACATGGTGTCGCCCTTGAGCCAGACAATGCCTCCCACTTTGAGGTCTTCCACATAGTGCCTGATGAGGCGGCTGGTGGCGTGGTCGCTGCTGGTGAATACAGCCGGCATGATTACTTGGCCTATCAGCTCGTCGGTGGTGAGCCGGTTGGCTATGGAGTCGGCCGTGCGGTGATAGTCGGTAGTGAAGTCGGTGGACAATTGCGCAAAGCTTGGGGCGTCGGCCCAATCTGCGGGATTGAGCTTAATGGTGATAGGCTCGTTGCGGCAGCTGCCGCTTATCAGCGCTATGGCCGTCAGTAGGGCCGATAGCAGCGCGAGCCCGGTGCCTCTATTTGCATTATCCACATTCATATTCTTTGAGTTTTTCTACTTCCGAGGGGGAGCGGTTGGGGGGAGAGGCCTCCCCGGGGCTGTGGGTTAGCGGGCAGAGGAAGAGATGTCGGTGGCCTCAAAAATTCGCGAGTCGGTGTTCAGACCCAGGGGCATGCCCAGGGCGCTTTGGAGGTCTACATATCGCTTCATTGCCACATTCATGTCTTGCTCATCCACCCACACCTGTTTGCCGGCTTTGAATTTGTCGAGGTAGTCGCCGCCGTTGGCCAGATAGTCGATGGTGGTCACATAGTAGGTGCGTTGAGGGTCGATGGGCTCTCCGCCTATAGTGATGGAGCGGGCTTGGAGGGTGCCCTTTTCAACGGCAATTTTCACTTCCGAGCTCACACCCTGGCCACCTTGAGCAGTGGCTTGAGCCAGGAGCTCGAAGAGCTGCTCTCCGGTGAGCTCAACCACCACAAACTTGTTGGGGAAGGGGAACATGGATAGTAGCTCGCCTTCGCTCACACCCCCTTTGGACATGGGGAGGCGAATGCCTCCGGAATTCATCACCGCCAGGTCGCTGTGCAGGCGCAGGCCGTTGGCTCCGGCGTCTTGCAGAGAGTCGAGCATCAGGTTGCCATACCATTGAGCTATGTCGGCGGTGAGGTTGGTGAGGGCCACCGACTCGGCATATTTCTTGGAGTTGCGCATATCGGTGGCTGCGACGCCTATAATGCGACTATTGAGCGAGTCGACGGCCGCGCGGTAGGGCTTAATGAAGTCGATAATATTGCTGTCGAAGCGGGTGGAGTCTACCCCCACCACGGGCAGCAATTTCGATTCGGCTTTGCGGGGGTTCTTCAGGTCGAGGGAGATGTAGCCCAGGTTGGCGCCGTAGCGGCCGGTCTGAGCCACGAGCACACTTTTGCCGTCGAGGTTTTTAAACACCACCGGTTTGGAGTTCTTGTCGGCAGTGCCCCCGAGGGCAGTGTGGGAGTGGCCGCCCACTATCACATCGATGCCGCGAGTCTTGGCGGCTACATCGCCGTCGAGGGTCATCGGAGTGTCGGAGCTGTTCTCGTAGCCTATATGGCTCACCGCCACCACCACATCGCATTTAAGCTTCTTGCGCAGCAGGGTCGCGGTGTTGTTGGCTGCCTCAATTATGTCGGTATATTTCAAGCCCTTGAAGTTCTTGTCGGCAATGATTCCGTCGGGCTTTAAGTTGAGGCCCAGGAAGCCCACGCGCTTACCGTCGTACTCTTTCACCAGATAGGGCTCCAGCAGGTTGCTGCCCAGAGCGGTGGCTGAGAAGTCGTAGTTGCTGCTAATCTTGGGGGTGCGAACCTCCTTATAGTATTTAGCCAGGTCGTCCAGGCCATTGTCAAACTCGTGGTTGCCGAGAATCATCATGTCGTAGCCAATGAGGTCCATGAGTTTATATTCCAGCTCGCCTTTGAAGAGGTTGAAGTAGAGGGAACCTTGCACAATGTCGCCGGCATCGATCACCACCACATTTTTTTCGATGGCTTTAATACTGTCGATCATGGCTTTACGTTGGAGCACACCGCCCACACCTTTGCTGTCCATGTCGATGTGAGAGTGGGTGTCGTTGGTGTGAAGAATCACCAATTTCTGAGCGTTGAGGCAACCTGCGGCCAGTGAGGCGGCGAGGGCAAACGCGAATATCTTTTTCATCTTTATCATCTGAGAGTGTGAGCGTTAACTGTGGCGCACGGTCGCCCTTGAGGCTGTGTAGCAGTGCGTCGGTGAGTATCAACTGCAAAAATACAAAAAAAATTGACCCGCTCATCCACCCCTCCGCAAAAAAACTTTCCCCTCACGGAGTCAAAAATGACAATTTTTGGGCCTAAAATCAAAAAAAATTTGGAGAATAACATTTAATTGCCTAAATTCGCAGCTAATTAGTCAATGCCAAAACATCATTTCGATAGCCGCTTGCCTGGCTTGCCCTATCATCAATGCAGACGATATACAAGGTCCTGACTCACTTAATTAGCAATCTTTTCGCCTGTTGTATGCAAACGGTATAGACAAATGACTAACTTTTTCAATATGAAGAAATTACTTAACTACGGGCTCCTACTTTCAGCAGTCTCTCTTTCCGGCCTTTTTGTCGCTTGCAACGATGAGAACCCTTGGAACACCCAGAACGGCTACGGTAGGATAGCTCCCAAAGTGGCTTCCGATGCCACCGTCACCGATGTGGTGCCTTTACGTGCCGGCAGCGACCTTACAGCTCCCGAGCCTAATCAATTCAAACTCTCGCTATCAAAAGATGATGGTAGCCAGAGCTATTCATGGGAATCGGTGGACTTATTCCCCACCGACAAGGATTTTCCTATTGGAACTTACACTCTTGAAGCCTCTTACGGATCTTTGGATGATGAAGGCTTTGAGCGCCCCTATTTCTATGGCGCTACCGTATTTAATGTGGAAGAAGAGGAGGTGTCCACCCCTCTGGTCACTGCCAAACTTGCCAACACCATGGTTAGTATTGACTACACCGACGACTTCAAACACTTCTTCCCCACCTATTCCACCCAGCTCCACAGCGAGGGTGGCGACTTCATTACTTTCATACCCGGCGAAGACCGTGCAGCTTTCCTGAAGCCCG
Source organism: uncultured Sangeribacter sp. (assembly GCA_964448425.1). Taxonomy (GTDB): domain Bacteria; phylum Bacteroidota; class Bacteroidia; order Bacteroidales; family Muribaculaceae; genus Lepagella. The sequence goes on along the minus strand of CAYVAK010000002.1, from coordinate 20,430 downwards.
GTCAGATCACCGTGACTATGAGCATCACAAAGCAAAACGGCTTGAGCGCTACTATCGAGCCGGCTAAAATCACTGCCCTTGCGCAACACCACTACCACCTCACCTTCGACGCCAATGAGGGCGACAACGGCGACGCACAGCTCGTGATTAACTTCGACGACTCTCTGGAAAATGAGGATGTGGTGATCGACCTCAGCGACGACCTCATGCTCTCACCCGAGCCCAAAGTCACCGCCAAAGGCTTCACTCCCGATGTGCCCCTTGAGCTCATTGAAGGCTCTGCTCCGGAAGCCACCACCGCTTTCGTGATCACAGCCATGGGCGGCATAGCCTCGGCCACTCTCACCACCGAATCCGACTATCTGATTTCGCTCGGATTCCCCGCTGAGATCGACCTTGTGGCTGCCACCGCAGCTCAGCAGGCTCTGTTCTCCACCTACGGCCTTGAGGTGATGGGCCTGTGGCGCAACCCCGACAAGATGGCCCAGGTAGACCTCACCAACCTCCTTAGTAATATAAGGGGCAGCGGCACACATAAATTTTCACTCGTGGTTAAGGATAAGCTCACCAAGGTGAACCTCCCGGTGACTCTTCAGGTTACCACCGAGCCGGTTGAGCTCTCAATCCTCGACGCCCCCGGCATTGACCTTGACGCTAACGAAGCTACTCTCCAAGTGGCTTACAACGGTCCCTCGCCCTCCAAGAACATCACCGTCGAGGCGCTCGACGATTACGGTGTGTGGAAGCAGTGCGAAGTGAAGAGCGTGGCCGCAGCTTCTCGTTCAACAGAAAACTACAACATCACATTCACCATCCCCAACAACGGCGATGATGAGCAAGTGCGTGTGAAATATAAAGGTGTGGTGAAAGACACTGCCACCATCAAGCGTGTGGGCGTATCGCTGAGCTTGCAAAGTAGCGCCGACGTGTGGGCCACTCACGCCACCCTTAAGCTCACCAAGAAGAGCTCGCAAGATGTGAGCGGCATCAAATTCTTCGCAAGCGTAGGCGGCGGCTCCTGGCAGTCGATCGACGGTACCGTGAGCGCCGACGCCTCTACAGTGACCTTCACAGGTCTGACAGCCGGCACCGCCTACAAGATTTCGGCCTCCGACACCGGCGCTTATGAGGAGGGCTACCCTGTGGCTTCATTCACCACCGAGGCTGCCGCTCAGCCCCAGAATGCCAACATGGACTCCTGGTGTCACGACGACGGTTGGAAGAAGACGGTTATCTCCCTCTCCGGCTCAGTGGGCGGTACCATCTATCAATACTTCCCCAAAGCCTCAACAAGCGATTCCGACTATTGGGCTACTCGCAACGCGATGACCACCGATAAGACCACCAACAACCCCACGATGTACTACACCTATTATTCCGGCACCTACGGAGTGACAGGCGTGAGCGGCCAAGCAGCCGAGATTTGCACCGAGGGCTGGTCGCAGAATGCAGCTAATACATTCACCAACAGCAGCACCGGTATCTGCTACAATAAGTCGGCCGGTATGCTCTTTATGGGTAGCTACTCTTACGATGCTTCCTCGAAGAAGGAGACCATCACCTATGGTCGTCCCTTCACCTCGCGTCCCACCTCGCTCACATTCCAATATCTCTTCTCACCCGTAAATTCGGAGAGCTTCCGCGCCTACGTAGTGGTGGAGAATCGCGACGGTTCAAATGTCACCGAGCTCGGACGTGGTGAGCTCGTAAGCGACACTGAAGTGACCTCATGGAAATCGACCACCATCGACATCACCTACACCAACACCCAGCTTAAAGCCACTCATGCCTACATAGTGTTCCTGAGCAGCAATGCAAGCAGCCCCACAGTCAAGCCGGTGAAAGGCGATGCAAGTGCTGCCAAGAACTACTGGGATTCACGCTACATTGGCAACAAGCTCACTGTAGACAATATTCAATTTAACTACTAACCTTCACTCGATAGCATAAGATGAAAAATATATTCAGAAAACTGATGTTCCTGCTTCCCACCCTTCTCCTCCTATGTGTGGGTTGCGACAAGGAGTCGCTCTTCGATATAGACTCCGAGACTTCTACCGGAAAGGTGAGCTTCCGCAAAATGCTTGTGGAGGTTAAGAATGAGGAGTCGATAATGCGCAGCGCTGCTGTCGACGTCAACACTTTTGTGGTCACAGTCACCGACTCTCGCACTTCCGAGACCGAGTGGACCGGCACCTACGCCGAGATGCCCGAGGTGCTCACACTCCCTGTGGGCAACTATGAGGTCACTGTTAACTCAGCCTCCAACCCCGATGCCGATTGGGACACCCCCTATTTCGAGGGCTCGCAAACCTTCGCAATCACCGAAGGCGACATCACCACTGTCGACCCTGTGGTGTGCAAGCTCGCCAATGTGAAAGTCACAGTGGTGTTCTCCGATAAGCTGAAAGCTGTGATGGGCTCCGACTGCAAGGTCACCGTGGTGGCTTGTGACAAGGGCCGCTTGGAATTTACAGCCTCCGAGACCCGCTCCGGCTATTTCCGCTATATAGCTCAAGAGGGTAGTCAGCCCACAATGGTGGCTACATTCTCCGGCACCGTAGACGAGAACTATGAGGAAAACTTCCGCACATATACCGAGGTTAAGCCCGGCAACCACTACATCATCACCTACACCCTGAAAGGTGTAGAGCCCGACACCCCCACTCAGACCGGTAAAGTCACTCCCGGTGTCAATGTCGATTCCACCATCACCGTTGTCGATTTGACAATCAGTGTCGACTCCGACGAGGATATAATCGACGATGACTCTCGCCCCAACGAGGGTGACGATAACCCTGTGACACCGCCCACACCCGGTGGCGAAGCTCCCTCTCTTACCACCAACGATGCCATTTCATTCGATAAGCAAAATCTGATTGTTTCCGGCCTGGAGGCTGTGATTTATGCCCACAGCTCTGCCGAGGGCGGCTTCACCGAGTTTACCGTGGATATCGACTCCGACACCCTTACTCCCGATGAGCTCGAGAGTGTGGGCCTGACCAGCCACTTAGACCTTGTGAACCCCGGCCAATACGGCGATGCACTGGCCAAACTCGGATTCCCGGTTAATGTTGGCGGCCTCACCGACCCCGACCCCATGACGCTTACCAATTTCTTGCCCATGCTTACAGCTCTGGGCGAGGGCACCCACAACTTTATATTTAAAGTCTCCGATGCCAACGGCACAACCAATAAGACATTAACATTCCTTACTAAGTAAAACTCGCAAGAATATGAAAACTCTTTCATGGAAATTAAATGCAGCTCTTGCGCTGTGTGCAGCGGGTTTGCTTATGCCCTCTTGCACATCCGAAGAGCCCTGGGGCGAGGGTGAAGGCGTCCTGAAAATGAAGATGATAGTGAATAGCACTGTCACTCGCGCCGAAACCGACCAGCAGGATCTCGCCGACAAATGTGTGATTTACGTCTCAAGCGCCAAAGGCCTTATCTACAAATATGAAGGCCTTGACAATGTGCCCTCCGACCTCTACTTGAAGTCGGGCTGCTATGTGGCTGAGGCTTGGACCGGCGACAGCGTCACCGCCTCCTTCGACAAGAAATTTTATCGCGCCTACGAGCCCTTCACCATCACTAAGGGTGATGTGAAAAATGTGGTGCTCAACTGCAAAATCGCCAATGTGGTGGCTTCAATCAACCCCGAGCCTATCATCGACGAGGCGCTCAAAGACTATACCGTGACTGTGGGCAACACCCGCGGCTCGCTCGACTTCAACGCCGAGAATGCCGCCTCCGCCCATGGCTATTTCATGATGCCCAACGGCGACACCTCGCTCACTTGGACCATCACCGGCAAAACCGAAACCGGCGAGCCCTTCACCAAGAGCGGTGTGATTGAGAATGTGCAGCGCGCTCACGAGTATGTGCTCAACATCCGCTACACTCCTCAGAACACTTCGGTGGGTGGTGGCTTCATCACCGTCACCGTCGACGACACCGAGCTCCTGATTGAAGACGAGGTTGAGCTCACCGGCGCTCCCGCCATTGAAGGTGTGGGCTTCGACATCAACTCCAATCTGGTGGGCGAGCAAGGCTCCTTCGCTCGCAAATCGGTGTATGTGCAGTGTCTGGGCGAGCTCTCATCGCTGCTTGTGCACACCGACACCCCCGAGAGCTTCGGATTGCCCGTCGGCGACTTCGACTTTATGACCATGGGCGACGCAGCTCGCACTTCACTCTCCGATGCCGGTGTGACTTGCACTTACACCTCCGGCGAGGAGAGCAGCGCCCGCATCATCTTCGACGCAAAAGTGTTTAATTCGCTCGCCAACGGCGAATATGCCATCGACTTCACCGCCACCGATGCCTCCGGCAAGAAGCGCTCGCGCACTCTCAACATTGTGGTCAGCAACGCTGAGGTGATGCTCGAAGAAACCCCCTGGACCGATGTCTACTCCTATAGTGCCACCATCTACGGCACCATCCTCAAAGACGATGTCACCAACCCCGGATTCCGCTATAGAGCATCGGGCGACACCGATTGGACCACCGTAGTTGCAAGCTCTTCGGCCGCCAAGCGCAAAGGCTTCAAGAAGGCTTCAGCTACCTCCTTCTCGGCCACCCTTTCCGGCCTGAAGCCCGGCACCCGCTACGAGTATCAAGCTCTGTGCGACGGATATGTGAACCCCACTTCCAAATATTTCACCACCGAGTCGGTGTTCGCAATCCCCAATTCAAGCTTTGAGAGCTGGAGCACCAACAGCAAGGGCACTTACATACCCTCAGCCACCGGTGCTGTGGAATTCTGGGACACCGGTAACCACGGCTCAATCACCCTGGGCATCAATATCACCAACCCGGCCACATCGCCTGTCCATTCAGGTACCTATTCCGCATTCTTGAAGTCGCAACATGTGTCTTTGAGTGGATTCGGTAAGTTTGCAGCCGGCAATATCTTCGCCGGCTCCTACGACAAGACTGTTGGTACCAATGGTGAGCTCACCTTCGGACGTCCTTTCGATGGGTCTCGCCCCGTGAAGCTACGCGGCTACGCTTACTATCACCCCGGCACTGTAGACTATTCGGAAACCGAATTACTCAAAACGGGCGCTACCGATATAGGTGAGATCTATGTGGCTCTCACCACACAAGCTGTCTCCATCAAGACCAAGACTAAACAGCTCTTCGACCCCACCGCCTCTTATGTGCTCGCTTATGGCCACTTAGAGTTTACTTCCGACTACGGTTCATCATCTGAAATGCGAGAATTTGAAATCACCCTCGACTACACTGATGCAGCCCTTCTCCAAAAGGCCACCCATCTGGTGATTGTAGGCTCTGCTTCAAAATATGGCGACTACTTCACCGGTAGCACCTCCTCGGCACTCTATATCGACGATCTCGAATTGATTTACAAATAAATCAGGGCAAGGGCGGGCTCTCAATTCCGAGGGCCTGCCCAATCCCTTTTTCCAAATATTTTTCATTTGAAGATTTTAAAGACACTTGCACTCGCTTTACTCCTTTGCACGGCCTTCTTAACAGCCCGGGCTCAGGAGGAATTTAAGCACAATTTGGAATCGGTGGTCTTCATCCCCAAAGGGCAGTGGGTGGCCGGCGTTAATGTGAATTATTCGCAGTCCAATCAAAATAATTATCAGTTTCTCATCCTGGAAAATATCTCGGGCGACACTTACAGTTTCAAGGTGAGTCCGATGGTGTGCTACATATTCAAAGACGATATGGGCGCCGGCGGTAAGTTTGTGTATTCACGCAATCTCACCAAGCTCGAGAGCGCCGATGTGGTGCTCGACTCCGAGACCGACTATGATGTGAACAACCTTTACCGCCTTTCGCACAACTACAGTGTGATGGGCATTATGCGTAATTATTTCTCCATGGGACGCTCCAAGCGTTTCGGATTCTTCAATGAACTTCAGCTCGAACTTGGCGGCGGCCAGTCGAAATTAATGCAAGGCAAGTCGGTGGACATCACCGGCACCTATGAGACCAACTTCCACATGAATGTGGGCCTGGCCCCCGGCTTGGTGGTGTTTCTCAACAATTACTCCGCCATGGAGGTCAATGTGGGCGTCTTGGGCTTTTCCTACACAAAGACTCACCAAATCAACGACCGAATATATGAGAGCACCCGCCACTCTCAGTATGCCAATTTCAGGATAAATCTTTTCTCAATCTCCTTCGGAATGTCGTTTTACCTTTAAGAATCAGCTATGAAAAGATTTATCACTTCAGCCTTATTCCTCCTCTCTTTAGCTTGGGCCGCCTACGCAGTCCCGGCAGCCACTTCAACCGATGTGATGACCGTAGGCTCGGCAGCTACTTCCGAGCATCCGGTAGGCGGTCACCATTACGGCCGATACTTGAGCCTTGACACCGTAGAGGTGCGCGGCCACGCAAGGCATTGCTTGCGTCTGGACACCATTAATGTGGGTGGCCACGCGCGCCGGCGTCTGCACCTTGACACTGTCAGTGTCACTGCCCCGAGCCGCGCCGCTGTGCGCGACGGCGTGAAAGGTCGCTACATCTTCGTGCCCGACTCTCTGGTAAGAGGCGTGGAGAGCGTTGTGGCCGGCTACTCCTCAATTGTCAACGACGATTACAACCCTGACCCTAACGACCTCGTTATTGTGCAGGGCGACACCATAAGCCCCATCATTCATGAGCTGAACATAGGTCGATTTGACCGCGGCCTGTTCAACTATATCTACATCCCCAAAGGAAAATGGAGCATCGGCCTTACCGCCTCCTATGGCGAATTCAGCTCCTCCGACCTCCAGATTCTCGACATTGTAGACAATCTCGACTTCTCGGTGAGTTCCTACAGCATCAAGCCCTCGGTGAGCTACTTCATCCGCAACAATATGTCGGTGGGCCTGCGCTTCGGCTACACCCGTTCAAAGGCCAATCTGGGCTCGCTGGATGTGGACTTCGATGAAGATATGAACTTCTCAATTCGCGATGCCTCCTATCTGAACGAGTCGTACACCTCGGCCTTCACCTTCCGCCAGTATATAGGCCTCACCCGCGCCGGACGCTTCGGCATATTCCACGAGGTGGAGCTCGCTTTCGCTTCGGGCAACTCTTCCTTCCGCCGTGCCTACGACGGCCTACCCAAAACCACCCGCACCAACTATTCGCAAGTAAACCTTAATTTCTCGCCCGGTGTGTCGGTGTTCATGATGGAGCAAGTATCGTTCAACGTGAGCTTGGGCGTGTTCGGATTCCACCTGCGCAACGAGCGTCAGCGCACCATCACCGAGCCCACTGAAGAGGGCGGCGAAATCTCTGAAATCGAAACCGGCAACCGATTCACCTCCGGTGCCAATTTCCGATTCAATATTTTCAACATTAATTTCGGACTTGCAGTCCATTTCTAAGCTATGGGCATTAGTAGCAAATCATATAGCAGGCTTTCATCGCTGATTCTTCTTTTCGCCATCGGGCTCCTTGTGGGCGGTTGCATTAAGAATGATGTGCCTTATCCCCGCATTTCGCAAAACATACTCACTATTGCAGCCGATGGCCAAAGTGCCGACGCTGTGATCAGCACCCAAGACCTCACTGTCGACCTTACGCTGGGCGAGGAGGTGGATATCACCAAGGTGCGTTTCGACGAGTTTACCTACACCGAGGGCGCCGAGTGCTCCCTGAATCTGCTCGAGGGGAGCCACGACCTCTCCAAGCCCATAAAGGTGGTGCTCAAGAAATATCAGAGCTATGAATGGATTATCACCGCTACTCAGACCATTGAGCGCTATTTCACTGTGGCCGGGCAGATCGGTGAGTCGTATATCGACGTTGTGGGCCGCCGTGTGATTCTGTATGTGCCCACCGGCACCGACCGCTCCAAGCTCACCCTCACCTCCATGAAGCTGGGCCCGGTGGGGTGCACCACTTCGCCCGACTATCGCGCCGGCGAGGTTGTAGACTTCTCGCGCCCCGTGCATATAGCTGTCACCGCCCACGGCGTCACCGAGGATTGGACTGTATATGTCGACACCACCGACGCCAAAGTGACCACCACTCAGGCCGATGCTTGGGTGAATGTGGTGTGGGTCTACGGCTCCGCCTCCGACGATGCCGTCAACGGATTCCAATATCGCCGCGCCGACTCCGACGCTTGGCTCGATGTGCCTGATGAGTATGTGACCCACGGCATCGGCTCCTTCTATTGCTACATACCCCACCTCTCGCCCCTCACCACCTATGTGGTGCGCGCTGTGAGCGACGATAATTTGGGCAACGAGATGCAGGTCACCACCGGCTCGGCTCGCGACCTGCCCGACGGCAGTTACGACAACTGGTGGCTCGACGGCAAAGTGTGGTGCCCATGGGCCGAAGGGGGCACTAAGTTCTGGGACACCGGCAACACCGGCGCCACCACCCTGGGCCAGAGCAATGTGGTGCCCACCACCGAGACTGTCACCGGCACCGGTCAGGCCGGTAAGCTCGAAACCAAATTTGTGGGTATCGCCTCTATCGGTAAGCTCGCGGCCGGCTCTATCTACACCGGCGACTTTGTGAAGGTCGACGGCACCAACGGTATCCTCGCCTTCGGTCGCCCCTGGACCGAGCGCCCCACAAAGCTCAAAGGCTACTTCTCCTACACCACAGCTCCTATCAACTATGCCTCTTCGGAGTATCAGTATCTGCTGGGCCGCCCCGACTCCTGCCATATCTATGTGGCTCTGGCCGACTGGAGCGAGCAGTATGAGATACGCACCAATCCGAAAAACCGCCGCTTGCTCGATAAGAACTCGTCGAATATCATTGCCTATGGCGAGTTGATTTGCGGCGAGAACACCAACGGCTATCGCCCCTTTGAGATTGAATTTAAATACCGCGACACAAGCAGAGTGCCCACCTATATCCTGATATGCTCTGCCGCCTCTAAATATGGCGACTTCTTCACCGGTGGCACCGGCGCTACGCTGCTCGTGGACCAATATTCGTTGAGCTATGACTATTGACGGAGCCCTTAGCGGAACGGCTCTGCGCCGTGGCCTGAAGGCTGTCCTCTCGGGGCGGCTTGTGGCTCTGCTGCTGCTCTTCGCCTTTTGTGTTCAGGGAACTTCGGCTAAGGAGTTTGACTATCCCGCCGGCGGCTCGCGCAAGGCTGTGGGCCTCTCCACCGATGTGGTGACCATCGGTCTGCCGGTGGCTACTGCCGTATTCATGGCCTCCAAAAGCGACTGGAAAGGGCTCGGACGTTTCTCACTTGAAGCTGTGGGCACCATCGGCACCTCTTATCTGCTGCGCGCCTTCATCCACGAGCGCCGCCCCGATGGCAGCGACAATCACGGCTTCCCCTCGCTCCATGCCGCCACCTCATTTCTCACCGCCTCCTTCCTGATGCGCCATTACGGTTGGAAAGTGGGTGTGCCCGCCTACGCCCTCTCGGCCTATGTGGCCTGGGGACGTGCCTATGCTAAGAAACATCGTTTTTGGGATCTATTCACCGGCGCCGCTATCGGCACTGCTGTGGGCTTGGTGTTTACCACCCCTTACATGGAGGAGCATGGTGTGAGTGTGTCGGCGGGTGTACTTTCCGCTCCGGCCACCATCCAAGGCGCCGAGACTTCATTCACTCCGGCTCTCACCGCCACAGTCACCTTCTAATTTCCAAATTCCTTTTTTCATTTATCCACACCCTCCCTGTAGGAATGCATTATGGTGCATCCGCCTGATTATTAATGGTTTGGGTGTAAATGTGTCTATTGCCTGATGCGCCAATGCTGCGGGTAGAGGTTGTTTGCGCGGTTGCCAATCTTTTTGCAGAAGCCGAGAGGCAGGCCTTGATAGGTGAGCAGCAGGTAGCCGTTGCTCCACGGGTTAGAGGCTTGGGCTGTTTCAGCTCCGGCTCCGGACTCGGCGGCTCCGGCAGCTTCGACTTGGGCTATGGCTTGCGAGAGTTGGTCGGCTTCGCGGCGCAGATAGCTCAGTGCTTGCGGTAGGGTCAATTCCACTCTCGGGAACGCCTCGCGGCGTAAGGCTTCGGCGAGAGCCAAGGCGTGGTGGGGCTGCAAGTCGGTGGCTTTGCGCCCTTTTTGAGTGGCTATGGGTGTGCCCGCTTGCATCAGTCGGCATTTGCCTGCAAGCAAGGTTATGAGCTCTTTGTGGGCAGTAGGGATGGCGCTCCAGGTGGCCTCGTCGCTACTGATAATTGTGGATAGTGAGGCGGCCTCTTCGCTGAAGAGCCCTTGCAGCGAGAGGGTGGCGGGGCAGCGGTTGCCACCCTGTTGCTTCTTGCCTTTCGCTTTGCGGCTCTCGGCTGCGGCGGGCAGCGATGGGACGAGCCTGCCGGGCTTCTGCACCACTGCGATAAACAGGCCTTCGCCTTCAGTGATGTGTGGCATGAATCGGTAGGCGTGAAATTGGGTGGAGGAGGAGCTCACAGGCATGCCGGGGATGGCCACCGATGAGGCCTCATAGTCATTTATCAGCCGCTCTATCATCTGCTCGTTTTCGAGGCGATTGAAGGTGCAGGTGCTATACACCAGGTAGCCGCCGGGCTTCAGGGCGGGCCAAAGGTTGGCAATAATCTGCTGCTGGAGGTCGGCACACTGCTCCACCAGAGCCTTCGACCATTGGCTGCGGGCGGTGTCGTCTTTGCGCATCATGCCTTCGCCCGAGCAAGGGGCGTCGATGGCTATGACGTCGAAGGTGCCTTTCAGGCTCTTGTAGAGGGCGGTGTCGCCTTGGGTCACGGCACTGTTTGTGGCGCCCCACTTGGTGATGTTTTCCACCAGAATTTGAGCCCTCGAGGGATTAAACTCGTTGGCCACCACAAACGCTTCGGGAGGCAGGGCCGAGAGTGCGGCTATCGACTTTCCGCCGGGGGCCGCGCAGGCGTCGAGCCAGCGCAGATTGTCGTAGCCTATCAGGGCGTGGAGCTCCTCGGCTACGTGGCTAATCACCATTGAGGAGGCGTCTTGCACATAGAATGCGCCGGCGTGGAGCTGCGGCAGCAGCGTGAATTTGGGGCGCTGCTTGAGCCTAAAGCCCTGTCGGCACCACTCCACCGGGCCCGCAATATTCTCGCTGCCCATAAGCTCACTCAACCCCTCGGCGGAGTATTTGCCGGGGTTGAAGCGCACTGCCGTCACCGGCCGGCTCTGCAAGGCCTCGGCGAGGCGCCGGGCCTCATCGGTGCCGATTATAGAGCGCATTTGGTCGATAAATTCTTGGGGCAGGGGTGTGGCGAGGGTTGTCTCCATTTGTGTTGAGTGGGGGTGTAAGTGCAGCGCGGCTCTGAGCGAGAGTGGGGGCCGGCTATTTGTTGAGGATTGCGGAGTAGGCGAGGGCGTAGTTGCGAATCTGCTTCACCATGGACACCAGACCGTTGGAGCGGGTGGGGGAGAGGTGCTCCTTCAGACCAATCTTGTCGATGAAATAAAGGTCGGCATCCAGAATCTCGGCCGGAGTGCGCTCGGAGAGCACTCTAAGCAGCAGAGCCACAATACCTTTCACAATAAGTGCATCGGAGTCGGCTTTAAACACAATGCGCTTATCATCATTGAGTTCCGAAGCAATCCACACGCGGCTTTGGCAGCCCTCAATCAGATTGTCGGGAGTCTTGAGCTGCTCTTCCAGTCCGGTGAGAGTGTTGCCCAGCTCAATAATGTAAGCGTAGCGGTCCATCCAGTCGGTAAGGCCCTCAAATTCTTCAATTATTTCGTCTTGTGTTTCGTTGATACTCATAATCTTATCTTTCAGTGTCTTAATTTCACTAACTCAAATCAGCGACTAAAAATCGCCGGCCTAAACGCCGGTTCAAATCACCAACTCAAGTCAGTGACTTCAATCAGTTTTACCAGCTCAAAATTACAAAAAAGACTCCAACCCACCAAACCGCCCCCGTCTCAGCTCGCCGCTCCCTATTGCGGGACGAAGGTGGAGGGGCGAAGGTGGAGGGGCGGGGAAGAGTTAAATTTTTGGGGTTTGTAAAACTATTGGGGAGATTTTAGCGTTTTTTAGTTAATGTTAGGAAGTTCTGCTAATTGGACTAATTAGACTAATTGGACTAATTAGACTAATTAGACCAATAAAGCCAATAAAGACAATTGGTCCAATTGGCCCACTTGCACTATTCGATTTAATATGATGCGAAATTTATTTAAGAAGATTCATTTATGGCTATCCATACCGGTGGGCCTGTTTGTCACAATCGTGTGTCTCACGGGCGCCGCTATGGTGTTTGAAGAGGAAATTAACCACCTCACCGACCCTCAATTATATTATGTGGATGAGAGTAGCATCACCGGCTACCCGCTGCAACCCGCCGAACTCGCTGAGCTCGTCGACTCCTCGCTGCCCGACAGCGTCGCTGTCACCGGCGTCACTGTCTCCGATGTGCCCGACCACACGTGGCTCGTCTCGCTCTCCAAGCCTAAGCGCGCCCAGGTGGCTGTGAACCCTTACACCGGCGAGGTGGTGGGCTCGGTGGAGAGGAAACCGTTTTTCTCCACTATGCTCAAGCTCCACCGCTACCTGCTGGTGCCCACCGACCATGGCAGCATGTCGATAGGTAAACTGGTGGTGGGCATCTCGGTGCTCGCCATGGTGATTATCCTGCTCACGGGCCTGGTGATCTGGTGCCCCAAGAAGTGGAGCGCCCTGCGCGGTCGACTCAAAATCAGCTTCTGCGGCGGCTGGAACAAGTTTTGGCACCAGCTCCACTTCGCCGGCGGCTTCTACAGCTTCATCTTCCTGCTGGCCATAGCTGTCACGGGCCTCACCTGGTCGTTCACCTGGTGGCACGACGCCGTCTACAGCCTCTGCGGCGAGCCCGCCCAAACCGAGCAGACAGCCTCCGCCTCTAAAGACTCCCATAAGCAGGCTGCCGCCTCTGAGGCTAAGACTGCGGCTAAAGCCGACGGCACCACGGGAGCCACTACTGCCGACGGCTACACCGGCGCTACTGCCTCTTGCTACAGCGATTCGCTCGCCCAGAGTGCCGACGGCACCACCGGAGCTACTACTGCCGACGGCTACACCGGCGCTACTGCACAAAACGACCCCGCCAACCTCGCTTGGAGCGAGCAGGGCAAAGGGCGCACCGCCGCCATTCGCGACTATTCCAACCTCTCCGTGCAGCAGGAATATCAGTTGCCCGACTCTGTGAAAGGGTGGGTCTACTGGATTCACACCGGCAAGTGGGGCGGTCTGATAGTGAAGTTTGTCTACTTCCTTGCCTGCCTCGTAGGTGCCGCCCTCCCCATCACCGGCTATCTCTTTTGGTTCAAGCGCCGTCGTCGCCGCGCCCCGCGCTGCTAACTGCACAGCAAGTGAGATGGTATAATTTGAGGAAGAATATGCGCCGGGGGGGGTAAAGTATCGATTCGCTATGAATTTTGCTTGCGAGGGCAAAATTTTGTCAAAAATATTTTGGAGGATGGGGATTTTGTTTGTAAATTTGTGGCAACGTGAAATGCATTTTATCTCGCTTGCCTATGGAGCGGCGCCTCGCGGGGCGCGACGGCCTTAGGATATAGCTATCAGGCAGGATAAGTGCAATCCTCCCCGGTAGCTGTTTCTGTTTTCAGAGCCCCCAGACTACCGATGTCCTCCTTCCAAGGGCGTGCCTGCGGCCTCGCCGCCCCCTTTCGCCTGCGGATGTTACGACCGCTCCCCGCTTCCGCCTCTTGCGCGGCTGGCCTTCCGGCTTTAGTCCCTTGCGCGGCTCGCCCGCCTTGACGGCTCGGGGGATCTGCCGGTTAGAATAATGAACTGCTGATTGATACGTGCCCGTGTTGCTCTATCGGGACGCTACACTCACTACTCTTTTTCCCGCCTTATCGCTCACTTCTCACTTGAGCCCTTCGCCGATCGACGGGGCTCGCGATTGCCGTTTCCGCCTGCCGGCTTGGCCGCTGCGGAGAGGTCGAGGGGCTGTAGGGCTGCGGAATTCTCAGATTGTGGACTCATGCCCTCACAGGCGCCGGATTGACTTTTGGAAACGGTTTTCTCACTCCTCCCCAGTGCGCCTGTTGCTGCATAGAGTGGATAAAATGAGCCCTAAGGTGCGGCTCGAAAAGGAAAAACTTTGGCGGCCTCGGCCCTCTGCCGGCGGCTGCTGCAATCAATTTAAAAATCTTACAGATATGTTTAAGAAGGTCACAATGGCCGCTTTAGCTTTGTTGATAGCCGTCACAACGGTGGCAGCCACAAAGCAGGTGAAGCGTGCAGGCGATGCTGCCGTGCGCCACGAATTGCGAGCGAAGATGATGAATGATCCTGTGAATCGCTCGGTGTTGAAAGACTTGAAAAAAGTGAAGGGTAAATTTAAATTTGGCAGCCAAGAGCCTGCCGACCCTGTAGGTCTCACCCCGGCCACACAGCAACCGACCGCGGATGAGCGCGCCTTCCAATTCATCAACCCCGCAACTTCGGCCCCCTTCTCCGCCCCGCGACGCATCTCCGAAAGCGGCGCCACTGTGTATGGTTTTCTTTCTACATGTCTATCTACCGATTTTACTACTGATTACACCAATGAAGTGCGTGGCCTTGTAGAACTTTCTTCTGATGGTACATATAATTGCATATATAATTCTCCGACTACATTGCCGGATGGCATGACTGCCGATGATCAATATGTCTATGAGAAGGATGGGAAATTCCATTTGATTATAAATGGTAATTATATGGTTCAGCATTATACGACATGGGAATATGTGGTAGATAAAGAGGGAAATCTAATATCTGCTGAAGCTCTTGATGGCAATCCATATAGATTTTTTGTTTATAACCCGGAAGATGATATGATTTATGGTCTAATTGAAAAAGACCATGAGCGCACATTCGCTAAATCGCCCGAAGGCTCTTTGTCCGGTTATACAGTAATAGCAACCAATGAGGAGACATATTCTACTCAATCGTTAACATTGAATCAAGTTACCGGACAAATAATCGGTACAACAGCCTATGGCGAAGTTTATGAAATTAATAAGGAAGACGGTTCTGTTAAAATTTTAGCTAATTTATCTCACCCGACTCTATTCCCCAGCGGATTCTGCTATAGCCCGATGGATGGCGGATATATGTATGTGATAACAAGTTTTTATGAGAATACAGTAGATATTCTTGATCCTGAAACATTTGCGGTCAAGAAGTCAGCTCCGCTTGACCGCCTGATGCAATTTTGGGGCTTATGCTGCACAGATACAAAAGGTGTAGACCCTTCAGCACCGGGCAAGGCTGAATTTTTGGGCTCAAATTTTGATGACGGTTCCACAACCGGTACATTGACTTATAAGATGTCGAGTGTTACCGACGATGGTACTCCTGTGCTCGGAAATATCACTTGGGTATTGTCGATCGATGGCAATGAGTATAAGCGCGGTAGTGCTGCTGCCGGCAGCGAGGTGGAGATTGGTGTCGCCGACCTTGAGGAGAACACCCACTCATTCCGTCTCGATTGCTATCTTGGCGGACTGCAGGGCCGCCCGCGCGTAAATTCGCTTTATGTAGGTAATGATATGCCTAAAACACCTCAGAATGTGACTATTACGGAGAATGCTATCAGTTGGGATCCGGTGACCGAGGGTATCCACGATGGCTATCTTGTGCCGGAAGAGGTGACTTATACAGTAACTCTCAATGATGATGTGTTGGCCACAGACTATAAGTCGTCAAGTTTGCAGATTAATTTGCCGCAGGGTGCGGAGTTGGATACATATACCGCCACTGTAGTTGCTAAATTTAGAGGTAAATATTCCGATATCGGGACCTCTAACGATCTCTATTACGGCGATGCATTTAATTTGCCGGTTAATTTTGAGCCTGATGACAAGAATAACAAATACTTCACCATTGAGGATGTTAACGGCGATGACTATACATTCCAATATACTTTAGGTACTGCGGGCTCAACTCTTATCCGTGCATTCTGTTATATGACAAATCGAAAGGACGGTGACGATTGGCTTTATCTGCCTGCTGTACAGTTCCCGAGCACCGACAAATTATATGAATTCTCGCTCAATACCTTCCGTATTTATAATTTTGATGAGACATTTGAGATAGCTCTCTTCTCCGAGCCTAACGAGGATAGCAAAATCGCTACCTTAAAGGAAGAGGATGTGATTAAAGATGTGATTTCAGATTACACCTATACTAATTGGAAAGAGTATGCATATTTCAAGGTGCCCAAGCCGGGTGCTTATTACATCGGTATTCATGCCACTACTCCCAATACTCCTTCGAGCGGCTATGCTGCGTTCTTTAGAGATTTCACAGTGCAAGAATCGGATGTGATTACGAGCGACAGCCCCGGCGCTGTGACTAACCTTAGTGCCGAGTGTGCGCCGAAAGGCGAATTGTGGGCCAATGTCACCTTCACATTCCCGACAAAGAATGTGGTTGGTGAAGATCTTAACACCGGTGAAGCGCTCAAAGCAGTGTTGCACTCCAGCACAGGTGCGGAGTCTACGGTAGAGGGTATTCCCGGAAAGACAGTCACAGCAAAAGTCGACACTCGCCAAGGTTATAACTATGTGGAAGTGCAGGTGTTTGACGGCGATTTGCCCGGCGCAACCAACAGAGTGATTATCTATACAGGCCTTGTGGCCCCCGGTGAGGTGCAAAATTTGAAGTTGGATGCCGACGAGACTAATAATGTGCTACTTATGACATGGGATGCACCTAATGAGGAGAACGGCTCAGATTATTGCGGCTCAACCGACATCACTTATTATTATGCGCAAAAGGTTACATATACACCGGCAAATGTAATTCAATATTATGTGCCGGCTATAGGTGTAGATGTCTATAGCGCTGAACGACAGTTTGATTTGAGTAGTCTCTTACAAATAAAGGCCGGTGTCCTTACCGAAAATTCTATCGGTATGGCCTCAAGTAGTAATCTTAAATATATTGTGCTTGGCACCCCTTACAATCTGCCTTTGGAATCTAACTATATAACCGGAGATATAGTTGAGGAAGTCTATAGTGGATCTACAGATGTGTTATTGTTTGTTGATGACCCATATTGGGACTATGATAATTTTGAAACTGAAGATGAACTCACAGCTCTTTATACTTATAGCTATGGAGATATTGAGGATGGTGTGATTAGTCTTCCCAAGTTCTCAACTAAGAATGTAAATAAGGCTTCGGTGGATATGCATGTGTGGGGCGGCTCTTGCTCGCAATTCAGCATTTATGCCTCTACCACCGGTGTACCTGAGGAGCTGATTGAAACTTATTCTGTGGATAAGGGCAATCTTGAAGAGGGTCCCGATGCCACTCTCTCGATCACCTTGCCGGAGAAATTCCAAAATAAAGGCTGGGTGGAGATTACCATCCATTTCGACGCAGCTGAAGATGAGTCGTTCATACTCTATTCATATAAATTCTACGACAAACACGACTATAACTTCGCCCTCACCGCTTTGGAAGGCGAGAAGGCTGCCCGCATGGGCGAGGTGAGCAATTATGTGGCTCATATCTACAACAGCGGTGCGCAAGCGCGCAATTTCCCAGGCGGTAAGTGGACTCTCGAAAGTGCCGACGGCGAAGTGCTCGCTTCGGTAGTTGTCAAACCGGGTGAAGAGCTCGTAGAGCCTAACGGAGAACTGACATTCCCACTCTCATTTACAGCTACAGCCGACTATTCGGATAATCTGAAACTTACATTTGCCATCAACGATGGCGATGAAAATAGCCTTGACAACTCGCAAACCATGGATATACAGGTAGTGCGCGGCTCTGCTGCGGTGGTCAACGACCTCCATGCCGATGAGGTGAGCTACGATAATGTGGCCCTTGGCTGGACCGCCCCCACCACTAACGTAATTGCTGATGAAGGATTTGAAGATTGCACTCCGTTAGTCCTTGATTATAAGGATGATATGTTAGGAGACTTCCATCGCGAGGATGTCGATGGATTGCCGTCGGTAGGATTCAATAAAACAGAGTATAAGAAATTGCCGATATGTAACAGGCCCTTTAGCTTCGTTGTCTGGAGTGAAGAGCAAATGACACCTATTTGGGGTGACAATGCTGAGTATGTAAAAGCTCATTCCGGTGATAAATATATTGTGGCATTGCGTCCCATACCTACTGACGAGGGAATTTATCCACAAGCAGACGACTGGTTGATTTCACCGCAAGTTAAGGGCGGCTCAGACTTCTCGTTCTTTATCCGTCCTATAGATTATCTCTATGGACCGGAGTATGTTGAGGTGCTCGTTTCCAAGACAACTGATGCTACAGATGCTTTTGAGAAGATTGCTGATATTAAGTTGGAAGGTTCAAGCAATCAAGTGCCTGTCTGGGAGCAATTCGTTTATACATTGGCTGACGATGTTAAATACTTTGCAATCAGATATGTGAGCGCAGCAAAACTTGGTATCGAGATTGACGATATCGCTTATGTGCCGGCCGACCAGGAGGCTCTGCCTATCTCCGGCTACAACGTCTACCGCAATGGCGAGGTGATTGCCGACAATGAGCTCTGCGGCGATGCTACCTACAACGATGGCACCGTGGCTCAAGACAAGGCGTACAGCTACGTAGTGGTGCCCGTGCTCAGCGACGGCACCCGCGGTCTGGACTCCAACACCTTGAGAGTGCGCACCACCGGTATAGACAGCCTCAGCATGGGTAGCAAAGCTATCTACTTCAAGGCCGGCAAAGTATATGTGAAAGGCTACACCGACGAGCCGGTAGAGATAGCCGCCACCGACGGTCGCCTGATAGCGGGCACCGCCAAGGCCACCGACGAGTGGAGCCACCCGGTAGCCCCCGGCATCTACATCGTCAAGGCGGGCAGCGACATAGTGAAGCTCTTCGCCCGCTAACAGCCCGCGTGCCCTCGGCCGATTTGCCTCGGCCCGCGCGCCCTCGGCCCCTGTGGCCGCCCTCATATGGCTAATACAACCATAACATAAATATTAAGGATTCTAAACATCGGGAGGCGACTATCGCAGAGGTAGTCGCCTTCTTGCGTCCCCATCATTTATTCCGTGCATCCCCACGGAGCGGGTGGTGTCTGGGGGAATGGCGATGGCGGGATGAAAAAAATTTTGCAGGGTGAGAAAAAATTATTAATTTTGCACGCCGATTATATCCAAATCAGAGACGCAGGGACCCCTCAAAAGTTTTGGCCGACCGATGAGGAAGCACTTGCAGAATTAATAACAATTTAAAAATCAACAATTTAAAGTGGATTCTTTAAGTTATAAGACATTACCGGCCACACCCGCCACTATTGAAAAGGAATGGGTGGTGGTTGATGCTACCGACCAAGTTCTCGGTCGCCTTTGCGCAAAAGTTGCAAAAATTTTGCGTGGCAAATATAAGCCTAACTACACTCCTTATATGGATTGTGGTGACAATGTGATTATCATCAATGCCGACAAGGTGAAGATGACAGGTAAGAAATTTACCGACCGTGTATATCTTCGCTACACAGGTTATCCCGGCGGTCAGCGCGAGACAACACCTGAGACACTGATGCTTAAATCGCAGAAAGTGAGCCTGAAAGCAGGTAAGCACCCTCTCTTCATCAAAGTGGTGAAAGGCATGCTTCCCAAAAACCGCATCGGCGCTCGTTTGCTTGACAACCTCTATGTGTACAACGGCACAGAGTATCCCCAAGCAGATCTCAATCCTAAAGTAATCGACATCAACAAACTGAAATAAGGAGATGGAAAAAATTAATGCAATTGGCCGTCGCAAGGCTGCTGTGGCACGCGTTTACGTTACAGAGGGTAATGGCGTAATCACAATCAACAAACGTGCCCTTGAGGTTTATTTCCCCTCTTCAATTCTTCAGTATGTGGTGCTTCAACCGCTCAACCTTCTGGATGCAGCCGGCAAGTATGACATCAAAGTAAATCTGACAGGCGGTGGCTACACCGGCCAAGCAGAGGCACTTCGTCTTGCCATAGCAAGAGCGCTTGTGAAGATCAATCCCGAGGACAAGAAGGCACTTCGCGCTGAAGGCTTCATGACACGTGATGCTCGTGAGGTAGAGCGCAAGAAACCGGGTCGTCCCAAAGCACGCAAACGCTTCCAGTTCAGCAAACGTTAATATTTGCTTTACCGAAAGCAGCGTGATGCAACCCACGAATCGCATGCCGCTCCGCGCGGCTTGAGATAAGAAACAAGGAGGGGCAACGGAGCCGCAGGGCTTGGTTGCCACTCTGTTGTGTTGTAAAGGAATCGGCTTTCCGCCACCCGCTTCGCCACTCGCAGGGCTTCGGCCTGAGGCAGGGCAGGGGAGCGGAGATGCTTTTCCGGCTGCAACAAGAGTTTAGTATCTAAATCGGAGAGATGGCATCGTTCCCTACTCCTCGATTGTATTTTTAGTAAAAAGAACGTAAACAAAACAATCAAACAAAATGGCAACACCCACATTTGAACAGCTTCTTGAGGCAGGCTGCCACTTCGGTCACCTCAAAAGAAAATGGAATCCTGCAATGGCTCCTTACATCTTCATGG
>CAYVAK010000001.1:0-43521 GCA_964448425.1 uncultured Sangeribacter sp. | reverse complement strand
TGATTTTGGCGGCCTTAACGGGCTTTAAAACGGGCTTTTCAGTGCGCTTTTAAGCATGGTTACGGGCCCTTTATCGGAGCTCGCCTTTGCCTTCGCGGATTATTTCCGGGGTGTCTTGGCAGCAGTCTACTATTGTGGATACTTCGGTGCCACCCGGACCTCCATCCACCATGAAGTCTACTTGGCCCTCGTAGTTTTCGGCTATGAGTTCGGGATTTATGGCGTAGTCTTCGTCGTCGAAGGCCACGGAGGTGCTCAATAGCGGCCGGCCCAGTGTGCTCACAATTGCGCGGGCGGTGGCCAGCTCCGGAATCCTGACACCTACTATCTTTCTGCCTTTAAACACTTTGGGAAGGCTCGAGGCGGCTTTGAAGAGGAAGGTGAAGGGGCCGGGGGTGTTGTCGCGCAGCATGAAGAAGTGCTTATTGTCGTAGCGTGCGTATTGCGCAATTTGCGACACTGAGTCGCAGATTATTGAGAGGTTGGTTTTGGCCGGGTTTATGCCTTTAAGGTTGCATATGCGCTCCACGGCTTTGGCGTTGAGAGCGTCGCAGCCCAGGGCGTAGATGGTGTCGGTGGGATAAATCATTATCTCACCCTCTTGGAGCCGTGCGGCTATCTCGCGGAGCTGATTGTCGGCAGGGCTGTCGTTCCAAATTCTAATGGTCTTCATGGCGGTATGTATAAATGTATGGCTTGTGATGCCTAAGGCCCAAGCTGTTAGTCAAATTGATAGGCTATCTTTATCTGCCCTTGAGGGGTGGGCATCAGATAGTATGTGGTGTCGGCGAGTGAAAATTTCTCGAACAGGTAGCGCTGATATTTGCCGTCTTCGCCGAGCGTGTACGGCAGATATTTGGGCGAGTTGCAAACCTCTTTGGGAAGGGCCACGATGCAGTAGCGCTCGTCGACTTGTGTGGGGGTGAGCAAGGAGTCGAGCCGGCACTCGCCTTGGCCGCTCTCTTGTGCTATCTCTGCCAGCCGATGGGGCGGGTAGGGGAGAATGGCGGTTATGGCATTCTTGTGGTGGCTGCCCATGTGCAGGCGCGACAGTCCCGACCGATTGTGTGATTCAAAACAAAGTGTGTAGGCACTTCGTTCAAAGGGGTCCATGTCGTAGCGGCCCAGCAAGGTGTGGAGCAGGGGCCGGCTTTGGTAGTTGCATTGCTCGGCGTTGCCATAGGCCATGCAGCCGCCCTCTTGCGAGGGAACTACGGTGGTGAGGAATTGCTCATACACCGCTCGGGAGTTCTTGCGCAACACCCATGCACCGCTTATCAGGCAGCAAAGCAGCAGGAGGCTTGTCGAGGCCACCCACTTCTCGCCTTTGCTTCTGAGAATGGGGGTGAATTCTTTCAACCATTTCACTATCAAGATGATGGCGAAGAGCGAAGGCGCGAACAACTGGCGGAGCGCTGTTATCGACACGGCTGCCAGGGCCAGTGATGCTACTATCAATAGCATATAGAAGAGGTTTGCTCCTATGAAGCGCACCGTCTTTTTATATCTGAAAATTGCTGACAGTGAGATGATTGCTGCAAGTAGCGGTATGGGAGTTTGCAGCAGCGAGGTGCCAAGGAATTGCAGTTTGCGCAGCAGAGAGCCGGAGGTAAATCCACCGGTGCTGTCAAGGTGCCGGAGGTTGCCCGGCGCGATGCACTCTGCCACCACTCCTATGGCAAAGCTAATGGTCATGATCCATATGGGCTTAGTGCGAAACCGCTTGTCGAGCAGCATACACCCGGCTATCGCTCCCAGCATCGGCAATCCGTAGCTCTCTTGCAGGGAGCCTATTATGGCTACAAAGATAGCGGCCGTTACAGCCAGCTTCGGGCTGCCAAATTGCTCGGCGCCCTTGTAGTGGCGCAGCAGTAGCATGGTGCCCAGAATTGCGGCTCCGGTCCAGAGATAGTTGACGCAAAGCGCTGTGATGGAGAGCATAATCATGCCGGGGTAGGGCAGGAGCAGCCATAGCAGGAGCAGAGTGAGCAAGCCTTCGGCCCAATTGTGAGCCCTGCCGAACGCGAGCTTGGTGCTGAAGAGCCACAGGGCGGCAAACACCAACGAATTGAGCAGATGGTGGAGCCATGTCGGCACAATGTTGAGCAGTGACATAGTGGTGAGGTGCACCAGGAAGCGGCCGTTGGTGGTCTGATAGTGTTGCATCTGCGTGGCAATGCAGTCGGATAGATTGCGCGCCTTTTCGCCGTCGAAGCCGTGAATCACCTTGTCGGTAAACATATAGCCAAGGTCGTCGCATATGTATATGGAGTAGCTGTCGAGCACGAAAAACGAGATAGCGGCGATAATAGCCATTATTATCGCATTAGGGCTCATGTGGCGCCATATTTTGGATTTAAAATCTTGCCCGGGCATAGTAGATGCTTGCATCGGCAAAATTACAAATTTTAGCAGTTATGCACAAACACCCGCCGGAATGAAATGGCTTAAATGTTGCGGATATGTTGTATAACATATTATAAGTTAGACCGTCGCGCCAACTTATTTATTAAATTTGCACAGTTTTGCCCGATAGAGCAAGGCCATTCTATACTAACTGATTATAAGTCGATCGACGAATTTGGAAGCTTAACTATATCGTATACCACCCAAAGGCTCAAGTTACGCCCCCTCTTTGACGCGATGTCTCCTTGATGATAATCGGCTGTCGTTGAGTGCTTTGCATGATATGGATTTGGAAAAATAAGGCGCTAATTCAATTACCTACTATCGGCTCATGGTTAGGATTTGACTAAAATAAAACATTAACATAAACATTTAATTTTACCCGTAAAATGAAGAAATTCTACATGTTTTTTGCCGCGCTATTAGTGGCAATGACAGCCATGGCGGCCGACCCTGACCTCTATATTCGAGGTGCTCAGTTTGGTTGGGACGCAGGCGATTGCACTTCATCCAACAAGATGACCTGCTCCAATGGTGTCTACACCATAACCCTGGATAAACTTCAGTCGGGCTTCAAGATTGCCGACAACGCTTGGAGCACCGACAACTGGGGCTCTGCAAGCAACATTGAGCCCGGAAAAGAATATACCTTAACCAACGGCTCTACCAGTGGTAATATCACAACCAAAGGTGCTGTGGTAATCACTAATGCGAAGCTGACTTTCACCCGCTCCACCGGTGTGCTGAAAGTGGAAGGCACAGCTCCTGACGCCACCTATCCCGATGGCATCTACCTTGTGGGTGACTTCAACGATTGGAATGAGAAAGATGCCTCCTACAAGCTCACTCGCCAGAGCGACACCGGCAAGTATAAAATCACAGGCGTGACCATTGCCTCCGGTCAGAAAATCAAATTCACCAACGGCTCTTGGTCAGTGAACTGGGGTTCAGAGACTGAAGGGGATGCTATCCCTGTAGGCACTGCTTTCACACCTCACTTCAACGGCAACAACTATGCGCTCGGCCAAGCCCTCACAAATGCAACAGTGGAGTTTGACTACAACCTTGACGACATTGAGACAGCCTCTGTTACCATTACAAACAACGGCTCCACCACTCCTTCAACCGGCGGTAGCGATGTGCCCGACCAGCTCTATGTGGTTGGTAATGTTAACGGTAATGACTGGAGCACATCTACAGCTCCTGCCATGACCAAGGATGGCAGCACTTACAAGCTCACCGGCGCCACTCTGAAAGGCTCAGCCGGTACAGCCTATTTTACATTCATCACCGCTCTCGGCGCTGACTGGGACACAGTAAACAATGCCGGCGACCGCTACGGTGCAGCTACTAAGGATGAGGCTATCACAGCCGGCACTGCCGCTACTATAGTTAAATATCCCGTAAATGTAAGCGCTTCAGGTGCTAATTCATGGGCTATAGCTGATGGCACTTACGACATTGTGGCCGACTTCTCAACCATGAAGCTTACTCTGACCAAATCAGGCACAACACCTAATCCCGACCCCGACCCCAATACCGAAGTGCCCGACCAACTTTACATAGTAGGTGATGTAAACGGCACAGATTGGAGCACCTCAGCCGCTCCCGCTATGACCAAAGATGGCAACACTTACAAACTTACCGGTGCAACCCTCAAAGGTACTGCCGGCACAGCCTACTTCAGCTTTATCACTCTTACCGGCATTGACTGGGACACCGTTAACGGCAGCGATCGCTACGGTGCAGCCACCAAAGATGAAGCTATCACAGCCGGCACTGCCGCTACTATAGTTAAATATCCCGTAAATGTAAGCGCTTCAGGTGCTAATTCATGGGCTATAGCTGATGGCACTTACGACATTGTGGCCGACTTCTCAACCATGAAGCTTACTCTGACCAAATCAGGCACAACACCTAATCCCGACCCCGACCCCAATACCGAAGTGCCCGACCAACTTTACATAGTAGGTGATGTAAACGGCACAGATTGGAGCACCTCAGCCGCTCCCGCTATGACCAAAGATGGCAACACTTACAAACTTACCGGTGCAACCCTCAAAGGTACTGCCGGCACAGCCTACTTCAGCTTTATCACTCTTACCGGCATTGACTGGGACACCGTTAACGGCAGCGATCGCTACGGTGCAGCCACCAAAGATGAAGCTATCACAGCCGGCACTGCCGCTACTATAGTTAAATATCCCGTAAATGTAAGCGCTTCAGGTGCTAATTCATGGGGTATAGCTGATGGCACTTACGACATTGTGGCCGACTTCTCAACCATGAAGCTCACCTTGACAAAATCAGGCACAACACCCAATCCTGACCCCGATCCCAATACCGAGATGCCCTCTGCCCTCTATCTGGTAGGTGATGCAAACGACACCGGTTGGTCGACCCCCTCACCCATTGCAATGACAGCAAGTGGAAACACATATAAGCTCTCCAATGTGAAGCTGAAAGGCGACACCGGCAGCGCTTACTTCTCATTTGTCACCATTTCCGGTTCAGACTGGGACACCATCAACACCGGCGACCGCTACGGCGCTTCAATCGAAGATGAGGCTATCGTCTCCGGCACCCCCTCTACAATGATGAAATATGAGGCCAATCTCAATGCTTCAAGTTCTGCATCTTGGAAAGCCCTGAACGCTTACTACGATGTAGTAGCCGACTTCTCAACCATGCAAGTCACCATCACTAAAGTGGCTGACATTGAGGATAATACTCAAATGCCCGACACATTCTATATCATTGGCGAAATCAACGGCAACAGTTGGGCTCCTAATGTGGGCGTCACCATGACCAAGAACGCTTCCGCCGGCACTTTCGAGGCTAAGGAACTTTCAATATCTCCCACAGGCTACTTCAGCTTCTGCATCTCGCTCGCATCTACTTACGATGAGCTTAATGTGGCCGGCAACCGCTACGGTTGGGCCGAAGATGAAGCCCTTGTGCTTGGCCAAGCTTCATCAGCAATGTCGCAAATCAACGACCCCAAGGCTGCCTATATGGCCTCAGCCGATGCTTCAAAGCGCTACGATGTAGTGGTGAACTGGTCGAGCAAAACTGTCACCGTCACTGAGCACTCTACCGATGCAGTGGCCACTATCGGCGACGACTCCGAACTTCCTGCCGAATACTACAACCTCCAGGGCGTGAGAGTCTACAACCCCGGCGAAGGCATCTACATTGTGCGTCGCGGCGACAAAGTCACCAAACAGATCATTCGTAAATAAGACATATTGATAGAGTCATTTTTTTTGACTCAGAGTTTTTCCATATATCTAAGGGGCTGTTTCATTTTGGAAATGAAGCAGCCTTGCTTTTTGCGCTTTCCGAAATAAATAGCTAATTTTGCTTTGTGGAGTGGACATGGCGAGCATCGAAGTCGGTCGCCTGCCATCACATTCAAACAGTAATTACCAAAATCAAGACCCCAACAGATATGATTGACTATATAAGCGGTTCGCTGGCTGAAATCACGCCTACAGCAGCAGTTGTGGATTGCAACGGAATAGGCTATGAAATTAACATTTCGCTAATTGACTATGCCAAGATTCAAAACGAATCGAGAGTGAAGCTCTACATCCATGAATCAATAAGAGAGGATGCGCATCTGCTCTATGGCTTTCTGGATAAGCGTGGCCGCGAACTGTTTCGCTTGCTGATAGGAGTGAGTGGGGTAGGGCCCAACACTGCTCGCCTCATCCTCTCTGCAATCACAGTCGACGACCTCTCGAATGCCATCTCTGCCGGCAACGATTCAATACTCAAATCGGTGAAAGGCATAGGTGCCAAGACGGCACAAAGAATAATAGTAGACCTTAAAGATAAAATAAAAGGGGATGCTAATGCGTTAATAACACAAGGCGTCAATTCTTCGGAAGTCTACGACGAGGCTTTATCGGCATTATCAGTGCTTGGATACACTCGTCAGCAGTCGGAACGTGCACTTAAGAAGGTGCTTAGTGCCGACCCCGCCGCTTCCATAGAGAGCCTTATTCGTCAGGCATTGAAACTTCTGTAGGCTGCCACTCTTGAGGCCTACAGGTGTGTATTTATGAAGATTAGACTAAATAAAAATATAATTCCTGTGGGCGCGATAATCCTGTTGTCGTGTTTCACCATGATGTGGGCCAATTCACAGTATTATGACCCCAAAATCACGGCTCCGCCCACCAATCCCCCTATAAAATATAGCACTGAAGCCACTCCCTCCGACAGCATAGCTATGCTCTCGGATGTGCAACCCACTTTGCCTCAAAGCTATGCCGACTATGCCGGTGCAGAGTATGCCGCCGACTTGCGCGACCCCTCGAACATCAAAACCGAAGCTACTTTCGACCCCTCAACCGGCATGTATGTGATTCACACCAAGGTAGGCCCTTACGATTTGGTCACCCCCTACCAGATGACCGCTGCCGAATACAACAATGTGCAGGTGCGCAAAGATATGATGGACTATTACCATCAGCGCAACTCCGAACTGTTTGAAAATAAGGAGAAAGAGCCATTCAATATCCTGGATATGAACTTTGCCCTGGGCCCCTTGGAGAAGGTGTTTGGTCCCGGCGGCGTGCGCCTCACCACTCAAGGTTCTATCCAAATCAACATGGGTATTAAGAGCAACAAGACTGACAACCCGGCTCTTTCGGTAAGCTCGCGTCGCAAAACTTACTTCGATTTCGACCAGAAGATTCAAGCCACAATCGCCGCATCGGTGGGCGACAAGATGAAGTTTAACATGACCTACAACACCGATGCAACCTTCGATTTCGACTCTAAAAATCTAAAACTCGCCTATGAGGGCAAGGAGGATGAGATTATCAAATCGATAGAGGCCGGTAATGTGAGCATGACCACCGGGTCGAGCCTTATCCGCGGTAGCAGCTCCCTGTTCGGTGTCAAGACTAAGCTCCAGTTTGGTAAGTTGACGCTCACCGGACTGGTGTCGCAGCAAAATTCAGAGACTAAGTCGGTGAGCACGTCAGGCGGTGTGCAAACCACTTCATTCTCACTCGATTGCGACGACTATGATGCCAACCGTCACTTCTTCCTCGGCCAGTTCTTCTATGAGAACTACGACGACTTTGCATCCAAATTGCCCTACGTCTCTTCCGGTGTGAACATCACCCGTATAGAGGTTTGGGTTACCAATAAAACCGGTAAATATGATGAGTCGCGCAACTTCGTGGGATTCATGGACTTAGGTGAGAATAGCACCCTTGCCAACGACTATTGGCAGCCCAATGCCCAATATCCCAACCCCTCCAATTTGAGCAACAATCTGCTCTCGGTGGTGAAAAGTGACTACCCCGATGCGCGCAACATCAATAAAGTGACTCAGGCTCTTGAGCCGCTGCAAGCCTATGGCATAAGCGGCGGTCAGGACTTCGAGAAGGTGGAGAGTGCGCGTTTGCTAAGCTCAAGTGAGTACACTCTGAATTCATCGTTGGGCTACATCTCGCTGAAGTCGGCCCTCAACAGCGACGAAGTGCTCGCTGTGGCTTATGAATACACATATAAGGGCCAGGTGTATCAGGTGGGTGAATTTTCCGGCGATGTCACCTCTACTTCCGACTGTCTCTACCTTAAAATGCTTCGCGGCACCACCATCTCTCCCCGCCTGCCCATGTGGCGACTAATGATGAAAAACGTCTACTCTTTGGGTGCCTATCAGCTTCAAAGTAAGAACTTTAAACTCAATATTAAATATCTGAGCGACACCACCGGTACAGAAATCAACTATCTCCCAGTGGGCTCCATCAGCGACAAACCGCTGCTTCAGGTCATGAACCTCGACCGTTTGGACTCCAATCAGGAATCAAACCCCGACGGCTTCTTCGACTACATAGACGGCTACACCGTGATATCCTCTACCGGTAGGGTGATATTCCCTGTGGCGGAGCCTTTCGGTAAGAACTTGCGCAAGAAGATAGGCGACTCGGCACTTGCCGACATCTATTGCTATCAGGAGCTCTACGACAGCACCCTCACTGTGGCCCGCCAGTTTGCCGATAAGAATAAATACAAGCTCACCGGTGAATACCAGGCCAGCAATGGTGCGCAAATCAGGCTTAATGCCATGAATGTGCCCCGAGGTTCAGTGGTCGTGACTGCCGGCGGTGTGACCCTTACAGAGAATAGCGACTATACCGTCGACTACGCGATGGGTATTGTCACCATCACCAACCAAAGCATTATCGACTCCGGCACGAGCGTGAGTGTGTCGCTTGAAAATCAGTCGCTCTACTCCATGCAGCGAAAGACGCTTTTGGGATTTGACGCCCAATATGCCTTCTCAAAGGATTTCACCTTGGGCGCCACGCTCCTCCACTTCTCCGAAAAGGCCCTTACCGAGAAGGTGAGCATAGGCGAGGAGACCATCAACAACACCATGTGGGGTTTGAACCTCAAGTATAACACCCAGTTCATGTGGCTCACCAATCTTATCAATAAGATTCCGACCATCAACGCCACCTCCCCGTCAACGCTCAATGTCACTGCCGAGTTTGCCCAACTGGTGCCCCACCAGCAAAAGTCGGGCACAAATAAAGGCTCCAGCTATATCGACGACTTCGAGACCACCCAATCCGGCCTCGATCTCCGCTCGCCTTATTCATGGTTCTTAGCCTCGACCCCTTATGAGCAGGGCGCTGATGCCCTCTTCCCGGAGGCCTCCCTCTCCGACAATGTGGACTATGGCAAAAACCGCGCACTCCTTTCTTGGTACTACATAGACCGTATGTTTACCCAGAAGAATTCCAC
The DNA here is from genome assembly GCA_964448425.1 of uncultured Sangeribacter sp. Classification (GTDB taxonomy): domain Bacteria; phylum Bacteroidota; class Bacteroidia; order Bacteroidales; family Muribaculaceae; genus Lepagella. Next base: position 34,341 of record CAYVAK010000001.1, on the reverse strand, counting down.
CCTCGTGCCCGGCTACCTCAAGAATGACCTCGACCAGCTCTCCAACCCTTATGTGCGTGAAGTAAAGACACGCGAGATATTCCCCAACCGCGAGACAAACTACGGTGAGGCAACCACCATTCAGACCCTCAACCTCTCCTTCTACCCCACAGAACGTGGCCCCTACAACCTCGATGCCACCAACATATCGCCCGACGGCTCTCTGCTCTATCCCGAGAAGCGTTGGGGCGGCATTATGCGTAAGCTTGACAACACCAATTTTGAGACCTCCAATGTGGAGTATGTGCAATTCTGGCTCCTCGACCCTTTCCTCGATGAAGATGCCGATAATCAGGAGGGTGGAGACCTCTATTTTAACTTCGGTGAGATAAGTGAGGATATCCTTAAAGACGGCATGAAGAGCTATGAGAACGGCCTTCCGATTGACGGTGACACACAGTATCTCACCGAGACCAATTGGGGTAGGGTGAGCCGCCAAACCTCTCTCACCTATGCCTTTGAAAATTCTGAGAATGCCCGACCCATGCAGGATGTCGGCCTCGATGGACTCTCCAACGACGACGAATTTAATTTCCACTCATATTCCGACTACCTCGACGGGCTGCGCAATCGCCTTGACCCCTCAACCATAGCCGAGATGCAAGACGATGACCCCTTCAGCCCCTTCTCCGACCCGGCCGGCGACAACTACCACTTCTATCGTTCCGACTGGTATGACGAGCATCGCACAGGCATCCTCGACCGCTACAAGCACTACAACGGTGTGGAGGGCAACTCACTTTCGCCCGACCAGTCGAGCAACCCCCTGTATCAGTCGTCGCGCACTGTGCCCGATGTGGAGGATATCAACCAGGATAACACTCTCAACGAATATGAACGCTACTACCAATACAAAGTCTCCATTCGTCCCGAAGACCTTGTGGTGGGTCGCAACTACATAGCCGATAAGCAGGAGAGTTTGCAGACTCTGGCCAACGGCAAAAGCAAAGTGATGGTGTGGTATCAATTTAAAATTCCATTGAGCCAGCCTGAAAAGGTGGTTGGCAATATCAGCGACTTCTCCACCATCCGCTTTGTGAGAATGTTCATGACCGGATTTAAGAAGGTGACTCACCTGCGTTTTGCCACCTTGGAGCTGGTGCGTGGCGAATGGCGCAACTACGACTTCAACCTCAACAGCCGCAACGACTCTCCGGCTGAAGGTGAGCTCGATATCGCCACTGTCAATATTGAAGAAAACTCGGCCAAAGAGCCGGTCAACTATGTGCTTCCTCCCGGTGTGAACCGTATTCAGGACCCCGGCCAGGCTCAAGCCACTCAGCTCAATGAGCAAGCCATGTCAATGACCGTCAAAGGTCTGCAAGCCGGCGACGCTCGCGGTGTCTACAAAAACACTTCGCTCGACCTTCGCATCTACAAACGCTTGCAGATGTGGACTCACGCCGAGGCGCTGGTAGACAATTCAACCAACCTCAAAAACAGCGACCTCGCCCTCTTCATCCGCGTGGGCTCCGATGTGAAAAACAACTACTACGAATATGAAATTCCGCTCGAACTCACCCCGGCCGGAAAATACAATAACCTGAGCACATCCGACCGCCAGATTGTGTGGCCTACCTCCAACTACCTTGACCTCTCGCTCGACGCTTTCACCAACTTGAAGACTCAACGTAACCGCGACCGAAGCGCAGGCGTGGAGGGCGTGGGTTATGCCCAGCTATATTCAATCCATGACCCTGACAATGAGAAGAACACCATCTCGGTGCTCGGTAACCCCTCGCTGAGCGATGTGAGAGTGATGCTCATTGGTGTGCGCAACAACTCCAACTCAGTGAAGGATGGCTCCGTGTGGGTCAACGAGCTCAAAGTCACCGACTTCGATGAGGCGGGCGGTTGGGCCGCCAAAGCCACCGTCAACCTCGGTATCAGTGATTTGGCGCAAGTTAATTTCGGCACTCATATCGAGACCGACGGCTTCGGTAGTGTGGACCAGGGGCTCTCAGATCGCCGCCTTGACACCTACAAGCAATACAACATTGCAGTGCAGTCGGACCTCGGTAAATTCTTGCCCGAAAAGGCCAAGCTTTCGGCGCCCATCTATTACTCTTACTCAAAGGAGACCACCACCCCGAAATATAACCCGCTCGACCAGGATATCCTCCTGAAGGATGCCCTCGATGCCGCCGCAACAAAGGCTGAGCGCGACTCTATCAACGATTATGCTGTGACCCGTAAAACGGTGGAAAGTTTCTCAATCTCCAACCTCAAGTTCAACGTCTCCCACAAGACTCCGATGCCTTGGGACCCCGCCAACTTCTCCTTCTCATTCTCCTTCAACAAGCAGAAGAATTTCGACCCGACCACACAATATGAATACACCAACGACTATAAGGGCGCATTCCAGTACACCTACACCCCTTATGTGAAAGGCCTCAAACCGTTTGGCTGGATTAAGTCGAAAAATAAGAACCTCAAATTCTTCAAAGAGTGGGAGATAAACTGGCTCTTCAATTCGCTCACTTTCTACACCAACATGTCGCGCTACTACTACGAGCAGCAAACTCGCAGCGAGGTAGACGTGAATTTCCAGTTGCCTGTGCAGGTGAGCAAGAACTTCTATTGGGATCGCCAGCTCAACCTCACTTGGAACCTCACCAAGACCCTGAGCTTCACCTTCAGCTCCAACACCACGGCCCGCATTGAAGAGACCATCGGCGCTGTGAACCGCAAGCTCTTCCCCGATAAATACAAGGAGTGGCGTGACACTGTGTGGAACTCTATCAAAGGCTTCGGTACTCCCTGGAACTACAACCAGACTTTCACCGCAAGCTATAAGGCACCGTTCTCCAAGATTCCGGTGCTCGACTTCCTCACCGGCAACGTCTCTTACAATGCCACCTACAAATGGGATAGAGGTACCACCGTCGACGATGTCTATCTTGGCAATACAATCCAAGACCAGGCCACCTGGACCGCCGATGCGCGCATCAACTTCGAGCAGTTCTACAACAAGATTCCTTACCTGAAGGCTGTCTCCAAACGCTTCTCAAAGAGCACCACCTCCTCCAACAGCCGCAATGGCAAGAATAACCGAAACAATAAAAACAAGTCGGGTAAAACTGCTGTACCCGGCGATTCTAATTCTGCCGAAACCACCGAAGGCAAGGATAAACGTAAGAAGTTTGAAAGGGCCATCACCCTCAACCCCGACTCGGCTACGGTGGTGAACCATAATCTCAAGACCAAGAAGGTGAAATTTACCGCTATGGATGGCGACAAGATTGTGAAGCTATCCACCAAGGTAATTGACGAAAACAATATTGCTATTCTCGACAAGGGCGACAAAGAATATAAGGTGACCATCACCGAGCTGAAGAAAGCCAAGGAGACCACAGTGTGGCGCGACATAGCCGACTACTCTGCACGCTTCCTGATGATGCCGCGCTCATTCAGTTTCAAGTGGCGCAATTCCCACTCTATGAACCTGCCGCTCTTCCGTTGCGATGTGGGCGATATGCTCGGCCAGAGCACCAAATACGGCCCCATGGCCCCCGGTCTCGACTTCGCATTCGGCTTCATCGATGAGAGCTATCTCGACAAGGCTCTGAGCCGCGGTTGGCTCCTTATCGATGATACTCAGACCTCTCCGGCGGTGTGGAACAACTCGCAAGAGTTTAACTTTGAGCTGAATCTGGAGCCGGTGAAAGGGCTCAAGATTGTGCTCACCAACAATCACACCGACAATCGCACCAAGCAAGTGCAGTTCATGTACTCCGATATGCCCACCACCCGCACCGGCTCATTCACCAAGACTCATATCGCCATCCTTACCGCCCTGCACGGCTGTAAGGCCGACAACGGCTACGACAGCAAAGCCTTCAACGACTTCTTGGCCAACATCCCCATAGTGGCCGAGCGCTACCAGCAGCGATATGAGGGAGTGACCTATCCCACCGGTGGCTTCATGAACGGCAATCCGCTTGCCGGCACCACCTACAATCCGGTGGTGGGCACTGTGAGCACCACCAGCTCGGATGTGCTCATCCCTGCCTTCCTTGCCGCTTATTCCGGAGGCGATGCCCATAAGGTGGCCCTCACAGCCTTCCCCTCGTTGGCAGCCATTCGCCCCAACTGGCGTGTGACCTACGACGGCCTGCTCCAGCTCGGCAATATGCGCGACATCTTCAAATCGTTTACTCTCACACATGCTTACCAGTGCACCTACTCGGTGGGCTCCTATTCCAGCTATCTTAACTGGCAGGCTGTGGACGGCGACTATGGCTTCACCCTCGATGAGCAGACTCAGCAACCGGTGCCCTCTTCGCCCTACAATATATCATCTGTGGCTATCACAGAGAAGTTCGCTCCTCTCTTAGGAGTGTCGGCCACCATGAACAATAATGTGACCTTCAATGTGGAGTATCGCGACAGCCGCACCCTCACACTCAATACATCTGCCGGCCAGATAGTTGAGGCCACAAGCAAGCAGTTCACCATTGGCGCCGGCTATAAGATTGCCAACTTCAACACTGTGCTCAAGATAGGCGGAAAGCAGGGCGGTGTGAGCAATGACCTCACTCTGAATCTCGACCTCTCATTTGCCAACAATCAGTCGCTCATCCGCAAGATTGAGACCGCCTTCACTCAGGCTCAGAGCGGTGCGCGCACCATGGCGCTCAACTTCACAGCCAGCTATATACTATCCAAGCGCATCACCCTCTCAATGTATCTCGACCACCAGGTCAACACCCCGCTTGTGAGCAGCTCCTCTTACCCCACCTCTAACACCAATTGCGGCATAGCAGTCAATATGTCGCTGGCCCGATAAAGATCGACGCCGGAACCTCTCAGCGAGATTCCGGCGTCGGGATTTTATCTTCACTCTGTGCGGCTAATTGTCGCAGCAGGAGCGGTGTGGCTTCGACTTTTCAACCACTATTTTTTCGTCGGGATTTTTGCAGCACGACGCCATGTCGCATCCCTCGCAGCTTCGGCGGTGGGCTTTGCGTTTGCGAATCACACCCCTTATCATGTAGAGGCACGCGCCAAGAATTATCAGTGCTACTATTGTGTATTGAATTGCGAGACTCATAGCCGTAAATTATTGCTGTAAATAATTGCTGTAAAATAAGAGAAAGGCTACTTTTTAGCGGCCTGCTGAGTGCTTTCAATGCGTCGCGAGGAATTGTCGGAGAGCACCGAAATCACAATCTGTTGAATCATAGCCTTTAGCTGATCGATAAACTCTGCGGCATTGTAGTCGCCGTGCTCAATCATGCGCAGGCGGTTTTCCCAAATACCGGTGAGCTTTGCGCTCTTGAGCATATCTTCGTGGATGAGGTCGATGAGCTGAACGCCGGCCTCTGTGGCACGCAGGCTCTTGCGCTCGCGGCGTATGTATCCGCGCTTGTAGAGTATCTCAATAATGGCGGCGCGGGTGGAAGGGCGACCTATGCCATTGGCTTTAAGAGCTTCACGGAGGTCTTCATCCTCCACAAAGTTGCCGGCTGTCTCCATAGCTTTAAGCAGTGTACCCTCGGTGAAATATTTGGGCGGCTGGGTGGTCTTTTTAGCCAGGAATGGCTTGTGAGGACCTTGCTCACCTTTGGTGAACTCGGGCAGAATAGTGTCGGAAGAATCGGCGGTGGTCTCGTCGCCATCCGAAGGGTCGGCGGCTTTGTTCGCTTTGGCGTAGACCACTTTCCAGCCCGGCGACACTATCACCTTGCCGGTGGCTTTGAATTTAGTTTTTTCCACCTCTGCATTCACAGAGGTCTGCTCAAACACGCAGTCGGGGAAGAACACCGACACAAATCGGCGGGCCACGGTGTGAAACACATTCAGCTCCATTTGCGAAAGGTTGGTAGGGAGCGGCTGGCCGGTAGGGATTATAGCGTGGTGGTCGGTGACTTTAGAGTTGTCGAACACCTTTTTGCTTTTGGGCAATTTAGAGCCGCGTATATTTTGCAGCAGGTCTTGGTAGTCGCGCAGCGAGTTGAGAATGCCGCCACACTGCTTGTAGACGTCGTCGGTGAGGTAGGTGGTGTCCACACGCGGGTAGGTGGTGAGCTTCTTTTCGTAGAGCGATTGGATGGTGCGCAAAGTGTCGTCGGCACTCATGGAGAATTTCTTGTTACACTCCACTTGGAGGGCTGTAAGGTCGAAGAGGCGCGGCGGCGCTTCGCGACCCTTCTTTTTGGCGATGTCGGTGATGCAAAGAGTGGTGCCTTCGAGCTTTTGGAGCATCTCTTGTCCCTTCTCCTCCGTCTCAAACGGTTTGAGAGCAGATGTAAACACCACATCGCGATAGCGAGTGCGCAGTTCCCAGCTGTCTTTGGGTACAAAATTCTCAATCTCTTTTTGGCGGTTGACCACCAGAGCCAGGGTGGGTGTTTGCACCCTTCCTATTGAGAGCACCTGACCTCTCGCGCCATACTTGAGGGTGTAGAGGCGGGTGGCGTTCATGCCCAGAATCCAGTCGCCAATGGCGCGACACAGACCGGCAATATAGAGCGGTTTGAGCTCATCTTCGGAGCGAAGGTGCTTGAAACCCTCGCGTATGGCATCGTCGGTGAGCGACGAAATCCAGAGGCGTTTCACCGGCTTGGTGCAATTAGCCTTCTGCATCACCCAACGCTGAATCAGCTCACCCTCTTGCCCGGCATCACCGCAGTTTATCACCTCGTCGGCTTGCGCTATAAGAGTCTCAATAGTCTTAAATTGCCTCACTATGCTCTCTTGGTCAATGAGCTTGATGCCGAATTTGGGCGGAATCATGGGCAGGGAGCCCAGCGACCAGCGTTTCCATTGCGGACTGTAGTCGTGAGGCTCTTTAAGAGTGCAAAGGTGGCCGAAGGTCCAGGTCACACAGTAGCCGTTACCTTCAAAATAGCCGTCGTGTCGGCTGTTGGCTCCAAGAATTGAGGCAATATCTTTACCTACGCTGGGTTTCTCTGTGATACAAAGGCGCATTATGATAGTGGGGTAGTGGGGTATTGGTCAGAGTGATAAGTAGTTGGCTATTAGTCGGCACGTTCTTGAAGCTTCGCTTCGTCCCAGATGGCATCCATCTCGGCCAGGGTCATCTCTTTGAGCGGCTTGTTGAGCTCTTTCGACTTGGCTTCCAGATAGTTGAAGCGGCTTATAAACTTGCGGTTGGTGTGCTCAAGAGCATTCTCGGGGTTCACACCGTATAGGCGAGCTGCGTTTACCACTGCAAACAGGAGGTCGCCAAATTCAGCTTCCACGTTGGCTTGGTTGCCGCTCAGCATTTCGGCTTCCACCTCGCCGAGCTCCTCCTTTACCTTCTCCCATACTTGCTCCTTGCATTCCCAGTCGAAGCCCACATTGCGAGCCTTCTCCTGGATTCTGTTTGCCTTGATGAGAGCGGGCAGAGCTGAGGGCACACCGCCCAACACAGTCTTATTGCCGCCTTTCTCCTTGAGCTTAATCTCTTCCCAATTTTTGAGAATAGTGTCGGTGTCGTCGGCCTTCACATTTCCGTAGATGTGGGGGTGGCGGAATATCAGTTTGTCGACGAGTGAGTTGCAGACGTCGGCAATATCGAATTGCTCCTTTTCGGATGCAATCTTAGAGTAGAAGCAAATGTGGAGAAGCACATCTCCAAGTTCCTTCTTGATGTTGGGGGTGTCGTCGGCTATCAGTGCATCGACGAGCTCGTATACCTCCTCAATGGTGTTGGGGCGAAGTGATTCGTTTGTCTGTTTGCGGTCCCAAGGGCATTTCTCTCTCAGAGTGTCGAGCACATCCAAGAGCCTGCCGAAAGCCTCTAACTTTTCAGCTTTTGTGTTCATATTTATAACTATTTAGAAGAGAAAGCTAAATAAAAAGCACATTATCAGAGATATAAACAGCCTGCTGAATCGGCAAGGCGCATATCCCGACTTTGTGTGCTAAAAAAATCTATGCAAAGTTAACTCAAATCCGGGAAAAAAACATTATCTTTGTGAATCATTTGCACTTGTGGCAACTGAATCCTAACAAAAAAGTCACACATGATACGCAAGGTTTTTGAAGATAAAGAAGTGAGAGAATTGCGCCACCTTCTGGAGCGCAGCAATCATATTGTGCTTACGTGTCATGTTAGGCCTGATGGCGACGCAATGGGCTCTACATTAGGTCTTTATCACCTCTTGTATAGCTTTGGAAAGGATGTGAAAGTGCTCACACCCGACCAGCCTCCGCGCCAGTTGTCGTTCATGCCGGGCATGCACGATGTGGTGGCATACACCAAGTATGAGGACTATGCTCGCCGTCTGGTAAAGGATGCCGAGCTCATAATCTGTTGCGACTTCAATCGTCTCTCGCGCCAAGAAGGGCTCGGCGAGCTGATTGAAGGCTCTGAGGTGCCCAAGGTCATGATTGACCATCACCTCTATCCCGACAGCTTTGCCGCCCTCACTTTCTGCTACCCCGAGATGTCGTCGGCCAGTGAAGTGGCTTTCCGCCTGATTGCGGCCATGGGCTTCTACACAGCCCTCAATCTCAACGGCGCCATATGCCTGTGCACAGGCATCATCACCGACACCAAAAATCTGAGTGTGAACTGCAACGACCCCGAGATATATCTCATCATGCTTGAGCTCATGAAGAAGGGTGTGGACAAAGAGTGGATAGTGAAACAAGCCATGCGCACCAAAACACTTAGCGGCATCAAGCTTCACGCCTACGCCCTGCTCAATAATTTCAAAATCTATGAGTCGCATAAGGCCGCCCTGGTGTGGCTCAACGCCTCGGAGCTTGAGAAATTCGGCTATCAAAAGGGCGATACCGAGGGCCTCGTAGATGCTGCCGGCGAAGCCTTTGGTGTGGTCTATTCAATTTTCCTGCGCGAAGACACCGACTGCATAAAGATTTCAACCAGAAGTGTGGATAGCTTCCCGGTCAACGATATCTGCGAGCGCTACTTCAATGGCGGCGGCCACCTGCAAGCAGCCGGCGGAAAATTTTTCGGTACAATGGACGAATGTATAAAATTATGTGAGAAAATAATGCCCGAATATGATGCGTTGTTGCCGGGCAATACCCACTAACTTACTAAATATGAAGACGATAAAGAAAATTTCCCCTCTTATGCTCATCGCTTTTGCAATGCTCCTGTCGGCAGGCGCTTGCAGCAAGTCGAAAAGCTATTCCGAACTACTGAAAGAAGAAGAGAAAGCCACTAACTGGTATCTGTCGAATCAGGTTGTAATTTCCGAGGTGCCCGCCGATTCTGTGTTTATCACAGGTGAGAATGCCCCGTACTATAAGTTGGACGAAGAAGGCTATGTGTATATGCAAGTCATCAACCCCGGAGATAAATCGAATATGGCTAAGACCGATCAGCCAATCTATTTTCGCTATCTACGTACCAACATAATCAACCTTTATGAAGGCACAACTGCCACTCCCTCCGGCAATGCCAACGACGTGGGCAACGGCAACAGCACATATTTCCGATTCAATAACACGCTGGCCTCCTCATCGCAACTCTATGGCGCCGGCATTCAATATCCCTTGCGCTATCTGGGTGTAGACTGCGAGGTAAACCTTGTGCTTCGCAGCTACTATGGCTTCGACGGAGAGACAGGTCAGTGCCAACCTTATCTTTACAACATTCGTTACTATCCGGCCTACTATTAAGCCCTCCCGGCGCTACCTGCTTCTCAGCTCGGATTAGAGTGTAGGCTTGAGCCGCATATGATAGTTAACACGCACACATACAATTGATAACACAACTATTGCAAAAATGTCATTAATAAAATCAATATCAGGCATACGCGGCACCATAGGCGGCCGCACTTCTGAAGGCTTAAGCGCGGTCGATGTAGTGAAATTCACCGCTGCTTATGCCGCTTTCATTCGTAAAAGCACCACCAAAACTTCAAATAAAATAGTAGTAGGCCGCGACGCTCGCCTTTCCGGCCCCATGGTCTCCTCTCTGGTGGAAGGCGCCTTGGTGGCTATGGGTTTTGATGTTGTGAACATAGGCCTTGCTACCACCCCCACCACCGAAATAGCCGTCACAGAAGAGAATGCTTGCGGTGGCATCATCATAACCGCGAGCCACAACCCCAAACAGTGGAACGCGCTCAAACTCCTCAATGAGAACGGCGAATTTCTCAACGACGCTGAAGGCAAAGAGGTGTTGCGCCTCGCCGCCAACGACGACTTTGAATTTGCTCAGGTCGACGACCTCGGTGCTGTCTACACCAACAACACTTACGACGCTAAACACATTGAAAAAGTGCTCGCTCTGCCGCTGGTAGATGTCGAGGCTATTAAGAAAGCCAACTTCACCGTTGCTGTCGATGCAGTCAACTCTGTTGGCGGTATCGTGATTCCCAGGCTGCTTAAAGCTCTGGGAGTAAGCAATGTAGTAGAGCTCAATTGCGAGTCGAACGGCAAATTTGCCCACACTCCCGAGCCTATCCCCGAGAACCTCACTCAGATTGCATCACTGATGAAGAGCGGCAAAGCCGATGTCGGCTTTGTGGTTGACCCCGATGTTGATCGCCTCGCCATTGTGATGGAAAACGGTGATATGTTTGTAGAGGAATACACCCTTGTGGCTGTAGCCGACTATGTGCTTAGCCACACACCCGGCAACACTGTGAGCAACCTGAGCTCATCGCGTGCCCTGCGCGACGTGACCCTTGCCCATGCCGGTTGCGACTACAATGCTGCCGCTGTAGGCGAAGTAAATGTGGTAAAGAAAATGAAGGATACCAACGCTGTGATAGGTGGCGAAGGCAATGGCGGAGTTATCTATCCCGAGCTCCACTATGGCCGCGATGCTCTCGTAGGAGTGGCTCTCTTCCTCACACTCCTGGCCAAGAGCGGCAAGAAGGTGAGCGAGCTGAAAGCCGGCTATCCTCAATATGCAATAGCTAAAAACAAAATACAATTAACCCCCGGCATTGATGTCGATAAGATTCTCGAGAGCCTGAAAGCTAAATATAAGAATGAGAAAATCACCGACATCGACGGTGTGAAAATTGACTTCGCTGATAGCTGGGTGCATCTCCGCAAGTCGAACACCGAGCCCATCATCCGCATCTACAGCGAAGCCCACTCCATGGAGCAGGCCGATGCACTCGCCGATGAAATAAAAGCGGTGGTTAATTCGTTGATATAATGTATAGTCGGGCAGGAATCGCAAGCTGCTGTGCGGCTTGTGATTCCAACTTCGGCCTTATTTGCCCGTCGGCCGATTGAAAATAACTCACCATAATATCTACTTAAGGATGCTAAAAAAGTTTTTCATGCAGGTGCTCTCTTCATTTATGGGAGCATGGATAGCGATAATGCTATCAGGTCTGGCTGCTGCAATTGTGGTGGTCGGTTTGGTCGGTATCTCTTTTAGTCGTCAGATAGAGGTGCCCGACAATTCTGTGCTGAAAATCAGTCTTTCCGGCTCTCTGATAGAGCGCGAAGATGCCGCATCCTTAAATTTGCAAACACTGCTGGCCTCCACAACCACAAACTATCAGACGGTTGAGACCCTTGTAAACGCCATCACAGAAGCCAAAAACAACAGCAAAGTGAAGGCTATCTATCTGGATTGCGGCGACATAAGCACCGGTGCCGCTTCGGCCAACGCGGTGCGCGACGCCCTGTTAAGCTTCAAGGCCTCCGGTAAGAAGATTTATGCCTATGGCGACAACATCGGCCAGGCCACCTATTATATTGCCAGTGTGGCAAGCGAGCTTTACCTCAATCCGGTGGGCAGCCTCAACCTCCACGGTGTGGGTGGCGAATATCTGTTCTATAAGGGTTTGTTTGACAAGCTCGGCATAGAATTTCAGGCTGTGAGGGTAGGCGAGGGCAAGAGTGCCGTTGAGCCCTACACCTGTGAGCAGATGAGCGACTATGCGCGTGCGCAGTCCATGGAGCTTTTCGACACTATATGGAGCAATATGCGCCAAGGCCTTGCCGACGCTCGCAAAATCAGTGCCGCTAACCTTGATTCAATAGTCTCGCGCGACTATGTAGCCATGCAGGCGCCTGCCTATCTGCTTAAGCAAAAGCTGATAGACGGCACCATGTATCGCAATCAATATGAGGATAGAATAGCCAAGGAGTTGGGCATGGAAGACGGCCTCGGTAAATGCCTTGAGCCGGCACCTCTTGCTGCCACGCTTTCAGGCTGGGGCGGTGTAGACAATACAAAGTCCAAACAGGTAGCGGTGGTTTATGCCACCGGAGAGATCGACGGCATGATGGGTGGCAACTCCGGCATCAATTCGCAAAATCTGGTTGAACTTATACTCAAACTGGCCAAGGATAAAAATATATCCGGAATGGTGCTCAGGGTCAACTCGCCCGGCGGCTCCGCTTTCGGAAGTGAACAGATATGGGCCGCGCTCCAAGAGTTTAAAAAGGCCGGCAAGCCGCTGGCTGTCTCAATGGGCGATTATGCCGCCTCCGGTGGCTACTACATATCTTGCTGCGCCGACCAAATCTTTGCCGATAAAATGACCATAACCGGCTCAATCGGCATCTTCGGCCTTATACCCAACATGCAGGGCCTGCTGCAAAAGTTGGGCGTGAATGCTGAGATTGTGGCCACAAATAAAGAGGCTGTTTATCTCACCGGCTATCAGTCGCTCACCGACGGACAACTCGCAGCCATGCAAGGCATGGTGGACGAGGGATATGCGGTGTTTACCAAACGCTGTGCCGATGGCCGCAACCTCCCGATTGAGAAAATTAGAGAGGTGGCCGACGGTCGCCCGTTGAGCGCTCAGGCTGCTCTGCAATATAAGTTAATCGATAAAATCGGTGGTTTGCAGCAGGCCATAGATTGGGTGGCTGCTAAAGCTTCGCTTGGCACACCATATGCAGTGGGCGTCTATCCTGTGATAGAACAGAATTGGCAGACCATGCTCTCTGATGTGATGCAAGAAAAACTGGCTCCCGTATATGCTGCCATCGAGTCGGGCCGGCTCAATAAGGTGGCCCTCGAGCTTATTCAGCGTATTATGAATGCCGACAGAGTGAAAGCAGTAATGATGACCCCGGTGCCGGTGATGTGAGCAAGACAATGAAAATGAAATCCTAATACCAACAACAATTTAAAGTGGAAACTCGCTCCAAAAAAGATAAAGCAATAACTTACGCACTCACGCCGTTGTCGTGGCTATATGGGTGTGTGACCTATGTGCGCAATAAAATGTTTGATTTCCGGATTCTCCCCTCCGAGCGCTTTGATGTGCCGGTGGTGTGTGTCGGAAATATCACTGTCGGCGGCACCGGCAAGACCCCTCACGTAGAGTATCTCATAGAGCACCTCTCGTCAAGATACCACATCGGTGTTTTGAGCCGTGGCTACCATCGCGCCACCAAAGGATTCGTGTTTGCCACTGTACATAGCACCCCCGACACCATAGGCGATGAGCCTTATCAGATATACCGCAAATTCCGCAACACCGCAAAGGTGGCTGTGTGTGAAAGTCGCCGCAAAGGCATTAAGAAGCTCCTGGAGCTCGACCCTAAAATCGACCTCATACTTCTCGACGACGCTTTCCAGCACCGCTATGTGCAACCCAAAGTGTCGGTGGTCTTGATGGACTATAATCGTCCCATCTACGACGACAAGATACTCCCATTGGGACGCCTGCGCGAGAGCGCTCACGGCTACTATAGGGCCGACTTTGTGATTGTAACCAAGACGCCCGAGACAGTGCGTCCCGTCGACCTCCGCTTGGTGACCAAGAAGCTCGACATGATGGCTTATCAGCACCTTTTCTTCACTCGATATGAATACGGCGCTCCGCAGCCCGTGTTTGAAGAGGAGGCTCGCTACAGCATTTCCCTTGCCAATCTCACCTCAGCCGATGCGGTGATGCTACTCACCGGCATCGCCAACCCGAGAGACTTTGTGCGATTCTTCAACAAGCTCGCTTGCCGTGTGAGAGTGAACCACTATCCCGACCATCACAATTACACACGCAAAGACCTCGAAGACATTGAGAACTGCTATGCGCAGATGAAGGGCGCAAGAAAGATTATCATGACCACCGAAAAAGATGCGGTGCGCCTTGCCAACAACCCCTATTTCCCGGAATATCTGAAGCCATATGTGTTCTATCTGCCCATATCGGTTGCCGTCGTGGCCGGACAAGACCATGAGAGCCTGGTGCCGGAGCTGCTCAAAGCCATAAACGCCAAAAGCTATGGCGATTATCCGGCAGATAAAAACAACGACTAATAGCTCTCACTTTAAAACTATTTATTCGCGTTATGCGTATTATTTCTATATAACCAATATTAAAGATTATGTTAGAGAAAATAAAGACTACAGCTGATTTCATAAAAGCTCAGGTGGAGAAGCTCCCCGAAGTAGGTATCATCCTTGGCACCGGATTGGGCCAATTGGTAGAGCACATCAAAATAGTTAAAGAGATTCCTTACGAGCAGATACCCAACATGCCGGTATCTACCGTAGAGGGCCATTCAGGTAAGCTCATTTTCGGCTATCTGGGCGAAAAATATGTAGTAGCCATGCAGGGACGTTTCCACTACTATGAGGGCTACGACATGAAGCAAGTCACCTTCCCGGTGCGTGTGATGAAGGCAATCGGAGTTAACACTCTCTTTGTGAGCAACGCAGCCGGCGGTATGAACAAAGATTTTAAAGTCGGCGACATCATGATTATCACCGACCAGATAAACCTCTTCCCCGAGAACCCGCTCCGTGGCAAAAACTACAATGAGCTCGGCACCCGCTTCCCGGCCATGACTGAGGCTTACAGCCACGAGTTGGTGCGCCTGGCCGACGAGATTGCTGCCGAGAAAGGCATCCGTGTGATGCACGGTGTGTATGTAGGCACCCCCGGCCCTACATTCGAGACTCCCGCTGAATACGAGTTCTTCCGTGTGATAGGTGGCGATGCAGTGGGCATGTCGACAGTGCCCGAGGTTATAGTTGCCAACCACGCCGGCATGCGAGTGTTTGGTGTGAGCGTAATCACCGACCTTGGCGGTAAGGATGTCACAGAGGTCCCCACCCACGAAGAGGTGCAGAAAGCAGCAGTTAAAGCCCAGCCGTTTATGACCGAAATCATGACCGAGCTGGTCAACAGAATTTAGAGCTCTAATACGCATGCTCTAAGTAAGTTCAAAATAAATAGGGAGCTTAGGTGAATCTGAGCTCCTTTTTTGTATATCATCACAACTTTTCTTTAATTTTTCGGTTATGCATATAGGAGGTGTTGCCTCCTTAGAGATTCAGAATCGGGTAGAGGTGCCTCCAGCAGGCACTTCCCCCTACTAAAAGAATAATTATGGCTACTCAAAATATAAATCCCAAAGAGACAGAAATTAAAGAACTTGGCGAGTTTGGCCTCATAGAGCGCCTCACCAAGGATTTCCCAATTATAAATCAGTCGACCAAAGTGGGCGTGGGCGACGATGCCGCCGTGCTCAATTATGGCGATAAAGAGGTGTTGGTCACCACCGACCTGCTGCTCGAAGGCATTCATTTCGATGTGAGATATGTGCCTCTCAAGCATCTGGGCTATAAGGCTGCTGTGGTCAATTTCAGCGACATATACGCCATGAACGGCACCCCGAAGCAGATTACAGTGAGCATCGGTGTCTCGGCACGTTTCACCCTTCAACACATTGAGGCAATCTATAGCGGAATCCGCCTGGCCTGCGAGAACTATGGTGTGGACCTGGTGGGTGGCGACACAAGCGCCTCAGCCTCCGGCCTTGTGATAAGCATCACCTGTATAGGCGAGGGCGCGAAAGATGAAATTGTGTATCGCTCCGGAGCCAAGCCCAACGATATTATCTGTGTCTCGGGCGACCTTGGAGCCGCCTACATGGGCCTCCAACTCCTGGAACGCGAAAATCGTGTAGCCGCCGACTCTCACAACCCTGATTTCCAACCCGACTTCTCCGGCAAAGAATATATCCTGGAACGCCAGCTAAAACCCGAAGCTCGCCGCGACATTGTGGCCAAACTCCGCGAGATAGGTGTTCGTCCCACCGCCATGATGGATGTCAGTGACGGCCTCTCTTCCGAACTCCTCCACATTGCCAAGGCGAGCGGGGTAGGTGTCAGAGTCTATGAAGACAAAATACCTATTGACTATCAGACAGCTGTGATGGCCGAAGAGCTTAACATGAACCTGGTGACCGCTGCTCTCAACGGTGGCGAAGACTATGAGCTGCTCTTCACAGTGCCCCTCACCGACCACGACAAGGTGGAGAAGCTTGAGGGTGTAAGAGTGATAGGCTATGTCACCACTCCCGAGCTCGGTGCATCGCTGGTGACTCGTGATGGCAGTGAGCTGCCACTGCAGGCTCAAGGCTGGAACGCATTCCAATCTTAACTGCCCCCTTTCCCTCTATAATCACTTCCCGGCGCCTCTCTCTTGCCGCAATTGCCCCCTTGCGACTCCGGGAGGCTTCCCTGCCGCAGGCTTTTGCCTGTAAACCTCTATAATTCAGAAGATAAGCAGGGCAACAATATTTAACATTAATTGTCTTCTGTTTTAACATAAAAGTGCTACTTTTGCATTGGAAAAACAGAATTTTAAAACACATATATCAACATGAATTCATCTGTAAATCTTCGCGAACTAACCGAAATGATTGCTCAAAACAGCAATTTCGTTTCGCTCATATCCAAAGGTATGGATTCGCGCATCGTTGGCCAGAAGCATTTGGTAGACTCCCTGTTGGTTGCATTGCTTTGCAACGGACACGTGCTCTTGGAAGGTGTTCCCGGTTTGGCAAAAACTTTAGCTATTAAAACACTCTCGCAACTCGTTGATGCAAAATTCAGCCGAATTCAGTTCACTCCCGACTTGCTGCCGGCCGATGTAATCGGTACTATGATATACAGCGTTAAGCAAGAGAAATTTGAAATCAAAAAAGGCCCGGTGTTTGCCAATTTCGTGTTGGCCGATGAGATAAACCGTGCTCCGGCCAAGGTGCAGAGCGCCCTGCTCGAAGCCATGCAAGAGCGCCAGGTGACTATCGGCGACACCACTTTCGGTTTGCCCGAACCTTTCTTGGTAATGGCCACTCAGAACCCCATAGAGCAGGAGGGCACATATCCTCTGCCCGAGGCTCAGACCGACCGTTTCCTGCTTAAAGTAGTGATTGGCTATCCCTCAAAGGAGGATGAGAAACTCATTATCCGTCAAAACATAGGCGAGAAGCTTCCGCCCGTCACCCCTGTGCTCAACCCGCAAGAGATTCTTGATGCGCAGAAAGTGGTGCGCCAAATTTACATCGACGAGAAGATAGAAAACTATATAGTAGACATTGTATTCGCCTCTCGCGAACCGGCTAAATATGGCCTCAACAATCTCGAAAACATCATTGACTACGGTGCCTCACCCCGTGCATCCATAAGCTTGGCATTGGCTGCCAGAGCCTATGCATTCCTTAGAGGTCGCGGCTATGTGGTGCCTGAAGATGTGAGAGCCATCTGCCACGATGTGATGCGCCACCGCTTGGGACTCACCTACGAGGCCGAAGCCAGCAATATCTCTGCCGACGATGTAGTAACCGAAATCCTCGACGCCGTAAAAGTTCCGTAATCTTAAATCATAAAGAGCATGGATTCTAACGAGCTCTTAAAGAAAGTACGACGGATTGAGATTAAAACCCGCGGGTTGTCTCAAAATATTTTCGCCGGCGAATATCACACCGCCTTCAAAGGCCGTGGCGTGATATTTTCCGAAGTGAGGGAATATCAGTATGGCGACGACATTCGCGACATAGATTGGAATGTCACCGCTCGCCAGAACCGACCCTTTGTGAAAGTCTATGAGGAAGACCGTGAGCTCACCATGATGCTTCTCATCGATGTCTCCGGCAGCCGTAATTTTGGCGCTGTGGGCGTCCCCAAGAAGGAGATGATGGCTGAGATTGCCGCCACATTGGCCTTTTCCTCAATTCAGAACAACGATAAAGTGGGCGTAATCTTCTTTAGCGACAAGATTGAGAAATTCATCCCCCCGAAGAAGGGTAAGAAACACATATTGCTTATTATCAGAGAGATAATAGACTTTGAGCCCTCTTCGCAAGGCACCGACATAAATCAGGCGCTCGAATATCTCACAAACGCTCTTAAGAAGCGCACCACCACATTCCTGCTCACCGACTTCATCGACGATCACAACTACTCCAAATCCATGGAGATTGCCAACCGCAAGCACGACCTTGTGGCCATTCAAGTCTACGACAAACGCGATGCCCAACTCCCCAATGTGGGCTATCTGAGAGTCAAGGACAGCGAGACCGGCGATGAGCGGTGGATTGACACCTCGTCGAAACGAGTAAGGCAAATTTTCGATAAAAAATGGTATGAAAATCAGCAGGCACTCACCCTTGCCACCCGCCGAAGCGGGGTAGACCTTGTGTCTATCTCCACCGACGACGACTTTGTGAAAGCGCTGCTTGCCATGTTTAAAAAGAGAAGCCTACATTAACAATGAAACAGATTATGAACATAGGTAATTGTCACATTCACAGCCTATTGATGGCTGTGCTGCTGGCAGTTGCCTCATATATTCCCTCCCAAGCTGCTCCGACCACCGTCTCGGCCAAGCTCTCACAGCCGGTGATTACTATGGGCGATAAGACTACGCTCCTGCTTCAGGTAGTTGCCGACCGTGGTGCTAAGGGTCACTTCCCTATTTTTGAGGGTGCCGACCCCAAGCAGGGCTACACCACCGTGCTTGGCGACACCATCGAGCTCGGCCTCGATATGAAGGAGAAGAGCATGGACCTCGGCAGCGGAAGGGTGCAAACCGACTATGTGGTGCCGGTGCAGGCCTTCGACTCCGGCTACTATTACCTGCCACCGATTGCTTATGTGGTGGGTGCCGACACAGTGGTGAGCAACAGGGTAGCCCTGAAGGTGGTGCCGGTAGCTGCCGGTGTCGACGATAAGATAGCCGACTTCACCGATGTTACTGCCAACGACGAGTCGTCGTTCTGGGACTTTCTGCCTCAGTGGGTAGTGGACTACGGCTGGTACATCCTTGCCGGGCTAATAGTGGTGCTCGCTGTGATTTATTTCGCCGTGTTCCGTCGCCGCAATCCCATAGCCGCCCTTGTGGGTAAGAAGACACTTCCGCCTTATCAAGAGGCTATGCAGATGCTCCAAACTCTTAAGGCTAAGGAGCTCTGGCAAAAAGGATTCACCAAACAGTATTACACTGAGCTAATCGACATTCTCCGCCATTACATATACCGCCGTTTCTCAATCTCGGCACCGGAGATGACCTCCACTCAGATTCTTGCCGAGTTTAAGAAGCATAAGCGTTTGGCTCCCTACAAAGACCGATTTATGGATGTGCTCTCGGTGGCCGACTTCGCAAAATTTGCCAACGCGCAGGCCGATGCCGATTCTAATGCTCATGCTTTCAATGAGGTGCTGAAATTTGTGGAGGAGACCAAGCCTACCGCTCAGGAGCTCAAAGAGGAGAAGGAGAAAAAACGTGCCGCAGGCAGTCAGCCGGCTTCTACATCCGGAAAGAAGGCTCCCTTGAAGTCGAAATATAAAAGTAACAATACGTCTACCCGCCGTTCGCGCTCTAAGGGCCATAGCAGAAAGGAGGCAAAATCATGAAATTACTCCATCCATATTTTCTGTTTGCCCTTCTGATATTCATTCCGATAATCTACAATCGCTACCGGAAGAGCAAGGCCGGCATCCCCTCACTCACCATCTCCAACACCTCAGCCTTTAAGGCGGCTGCTTCACAGTGGCGCGTCATAGCCTCTCATGTGGCTTTTGCGCTTCGCCTTCTGGCCATCGGTGCGCTGATTGTGGCCATCTGCCGCCCGCAGACTCATGATGTGCTTTCCGATTCAAGTGTCAACGGCACCGATATAGTGCTGGCTCTGGATGTCTCAGAGAGTATGCTTACTCCCGATATGCGTCCCAACAGATTTGAGGCGGCCCGCGACATTGCCACCGACTTTGCCAAAAATCGAAATGCCGACAATATGGCGCTTGTGGCTTTTGCCGGTGAGAGCCTCACCATGATGCCTCTCACATCCGACCGCACCGCTATTGTCAACGCCATAGCCAATCTGGCTACCGGTAGCCTTGGCAACGGCACCGCATTGGGCGATGGACTGGTGACCTCGATCAACCGACTCTTAAACGGCACTGCTGTATCCAAATCGGTGATTCTGCTCACAGACGGCTCCAACAATGCCGGAGAGGTAGACCCCCTTGCCGCTGCAAGTATTGCCAAAGAGAAGGGCATCAGAGTCTATACCATAGGTATCGGTACCGACCGGACATACTCGGTGGGCTCCTTCTTCGACCCCTCTGCCACCATGACAGTGCCTATCGATGAGACCACCTTGAGCAAAATTGCCGATACCACCGGCGGTAAATTCTTCCGTGCCACTGACAATTCCACACTTAAACAGGTGTTTAAGGAGATTGACAGCCTCGAGAAGTCGAAATTGGAAGTTAAGAATTACACTCGCACCGAGGAACAATTCTGGATTTGGGTGCTCATTGCCTTCTCTGCTTTAGTGCTGGAGCTGGTGATGCGCTACACAGTGCTAAGGCGAATACCTTAACGGCTCGTCCTCCCGCTGCCACTCTAATCACTCGTTCACTTGAGTTGCTAACCTATTAATAATTGAAATCATGTTGAATTTTGCATATCCTCAATTATTGTTTCTACTGATATTAATACCGGCCATTGCCGTCTTATATATATTGGCCCGCAAGGCCCGTATCCGCAAGCTGATGCGGTTTGGCAAACTTTCTAATCTAAAGTCGCTCATGCCGCAAGTCTCCGACTATAAGCCGGCCGTAAAGCTCACATTGTTGCTCATAGCCCTCTTCTTCGTGATTGTGGCTCTCGCTCGCCCTTGGGGTGGAGTGGTGGAACAGCAATCAAGCAAAAACGGCATTGAGGTGGCGATAGCTGTAGATGCTTCCAATTCGATGCTCGCTTCAGCCACTTCCGACCCTACCGATGCCTCGCGCATGACCACCGCCAAGGTCATGATGGCTCGCTTGATTGAAAACATGACCAACGATAAGGTGGGCCTGGTAGTGTTTGCCGGCGAGGCTTACACACTCATACCCGCTTCGTCCGACTATGTGTCGGCCAAGAGCTTCCTCAACTCAATATCCCCTGAAGATATGCCCAGCCAGGGCACCAATATCTCTGCTGCAATCTCTACCGCCATGACCACTTTCTCAAAAAATGCTGAAGGGAAAGCGATAGTGCTCCTCACCGATGCCGAAGAGCTTGAAGATGAGAACGCTGCGGTCGATGCTGTGAAGAAGGCGCGCGCCGCCGGTATTCAGGTCAATATAATTGGCGTCGGTTCCACCGACCCTGTTGTGATACCTTACAACGGCTCCAGCATGATTGACGAGAACGGCGAGACTGTGCGCACAAGCCTTAATGAAGCCTTGGGCCAAAAGCTCGCGCAAGCCGGTGGCGGTGTGTATGTCAACGCCTCAACCTCCGACGCTCTCGATGTGCTTCAAAGGAAATTGCGCGAAGTGAAACACACCACTCTGAGCACCAGCACTTACGCTGTGCACAATGAGCTGTTTGTGATATTCGCGCTTATTGCCATTGTCCTGCTTGTGGCCGAGACATTCGTATCCTCCTCTAAAAATAGATTGCTAAGTAAAGTCACCTTCTTTAAAAAAGGAGCCATGACCGTTAAAACAAAGAAGGAAAATTAGTATGGCTAAATTTGCAAATATATCTCTAATAGCTTTGGTGTTGCTCCTTGGCGCATCGTGCTCCTCCAAGTCGTTGACCTCCACCAGGGTGGAGCGAAAATCAGTTGCAGAGGGCAATGATAAGTATGCCGCTCAGGAGTATGCTGCTGCCGACAGCCTTTATCAGGTGGCCTTAGGCGACAATCCAAATTCTCAGATTGCCAAGTTTAACGATGCGCTCTCGCTTGTGCGTCAGAACATAGGCAAGGAGCAGGTGGATAGTGCTACTTGGGCCTCTGCTCAGTCGCTATTCTCTTCGGTGGCAGAGTCCACAAAAGCAGATTTGAAATCCAAGGCTTGGTATAATCAGGGCAACATGAGCTTCCTCCAGGGTAAAGGCCTCGAGCAGAGCGATAAGCAATCGAGCCAGCAAGCTTATTTGCAGTCAATAGAGCAATATAAGCAAGCGCTCCGCCTCAACCCCGCCGATTCTACCGCAAAGTGGAATTTGAGAATTGCTCAGCTGCACATCGACAAGAACAACCAAGACCAAAATAAGGACCAAAATAAGGATCAGAATAAGGATCAGAACAAAGATCAGAATAAGGACCAGAACAAAGATCAAAATAAAGATCAGAACAAGGACCAAAATAAGGACCAAAATCAAGGTCAGCAAAACCAACCTCAGCAAAACAAGCCTCAACCTCAGCAACAGCAAAATTCGGCCGCTCAGCCCCAAAAGATGGATAATTCATCTATCGACAGAATCTTGAAGCAGAGCGAGAATAAAGAGAATGAGACCCGCCAGAGGCTTTATCGCACCAACAACCCCAAGCGTCCGCGCAACGGAAAGAATTGGTAATATCACTCCAAAAGATTACGTATGAGAAGTTTACGTCGATTCATATTTCTATTGGCATTACTGCTGCCTATCGCTGCATTCTCCCAAAAGAGTGTGAAGATAAATCTTCAACCCTCTTCGGGCATCGGTGTGGGCGACCAAGTGGCCCTCTATATAAATGTGAGCAATATATCTCAAAGCGTGGACAACCCCGGCAATGTGCCCGGATTTAAAGTGATGTATTTCACCCTCGCCCGCAATGAGAGTTCAATGACAATTGTCAACGGCAAGAGCGCATCATCGTCGGTGCAGCAGTATGTGGCCACCCTTAGGGCCACTACGGAAGGTGACTACTCGTTTGGCCCCATTAGCGTTGGCGGCGTGAAGTCGAATGTCATTAAATATCATGTGGGGCCCAAGTCGGCCAAATCGCAGAAGCCCTCGCCCTCACCCTCTCAAGGAGCCGTGAGCCCGAGTGTGCAGCAGCCCACACTCTCCAAAGTGGGTGGCAATGAACTGTTTCTGAAGGCAGAGGTTTCCGACTCAAACCCATATGAGCAGCAGCCGGTGGTCTACACTGTGAAGCTCTACACCACCTACGATGGCTGGCAATTGCTGGGCGCGCCCGCTGCTCCGTCGTTTGAAAATTGTACATTTGAGCTCGTTAGACCCAAATCAGGCATATCTTACGAAACCTACAATGGCAAGACTTATGCCACTGCCGTTGTGGAAAGATATATCCTGTTTCCCACCCATTCGGGCAATGCTAAAATCACCGGCAACAACTATTCATTCTCCGTAAAACAGCTTTTTGAATACGACAATGAAGATTTCTTCTCCATCCCGATGTATCAGAATGCTCAGATTGATGCCGATGCGCCTACCGTAAATCTCTCGGTGCGCCCCTTACCTCCTTACGGTAAGAAGATTTCAGGTGTGGGCGACTTCCAGGTATCATCCAAAATAGGGAAGACCAATTTGGTGGCCAATCAGGTGGCCACTGTCCACTACACTGTGAGCGGTGTCGGCAATCCGGGTTTCGTCTCTTTGCCCGATATCGCATCTGTTTTGCCCTCTGAAATCAAATATGTGAAGACCGACGACAAGGTGGAGAAGACAGTTGGCGACGACAATGTGAGCGGCTCAATCAGTTTCGATGTCACCTTTATCCCGCTCAAAGAGGGTGAGTTTGAAATTCCGGAATTGCAATTCACCTTCTTCAACCCTCAGACCGGCGAATATTACACCCGCACCGCACAGGGCTTCAAACTGAATGTACGCCCCGGTGCCAAGAGTAGCTCGCAGGCTCAGAATCTCACCTTCGACCCCTCGCTCCAGACTGTAGCTTCACAGCAGAAATCACCCACATATTTCATCGATTCCTTCGCCTATTATCTGTGGTATATACTGCCGATTGTGGCCCTGCTCACAGTGATAGCAATATATCGCCGCAGAATCCGTCTCTATTCTAATATCACACTGCTTAAGAGTCGCAAGGCCAGCAAAATGGCAAGACAACGTTTGCACTTGGCTTCCAAGGCCATGAAGCAGAAAAACGATTCGCTATTCTACGACGAGATGCTCAAAGCCCTATGGGGCTACCTCAGCGATAAGCTTAACATACCCGGCTCCGAACTGATGCGCGACAACGCTTCAGCTCGTCTTGCCGAGGCCGGAGTGAGCGACACTGAAATCAATAAGCTCATAGCGCTAATCGACGAGTGCGAGCTGGCAAAATACGCATCCAATGCCTCGCTCAAACCTTCCGACATATACGCCGCCGGCTGCCGTGTGATTGACTCCCTCGAGAGCTCGTTGAGTAAAAAACCGGTGATATAAAGCACACAGTTATGAAAAGAATAATTCTATATATAGTTTTCCTCGCCTTGGGGCTTTCCCTTCAGGCCTCTACGCTGACCGATGCCCAAAAGGCTTACAACGCGAAAGAGTATTTAAAGGCTGTTGAACTTTACCACACAGCTCTCTCGCAAGGGGGCGGTAGTTCCGAGCTATACTATAATCTCGGCAACGCCTATTATGGCGCCGGCAACTTTGGCGCCTGTGTGTTAAATTATCGAAAAGCATTGAAATGGGACCCGCTCAACTCGCAGGCGGCCTCCAATCTGGAGTTTGTGACCTCAAAAGTGGCCCTCGCTAATGAGGCTGCCATGAGCAACAAAAGCCTTGACCCCACCCCGCAAGCACCCGGCTTTTTTGCCTCTCTGCGCAGCCATGCCGAGGCGTGGGGCAGCAACTTCTGGGCTGTGACAGCAGCTGTGTTCTTCCTGCTTTTCGTGGCAGCTTTGGTGGTCTATCTATTCCACCCCAAAGTGGGCGTTAAGAAGATAGGATTCTTCTCTTCAATAGTGATTCTGTTGCTATCCATGGGGTCACTTATGCTCTCATTCTCAGCTAAGTCGTCGGCTCAAGATGTGAATCAATGCGTCTTGATGGCCTCCGACACTCCGCTGCGTGCCTCCATGTCGACCTCTGCCAAGGTGGTGGGCGAGCCACTTACCTCCGGCACCACCTTCCGTCTGCTCCAAACCCGCAAGGATAGCCATGGCGACAGCTGGGTAAATGTATATCTAAATCCCGATTTCAGCGGCTGGCTCCCCGCCGACGTGGTTGAGGTGGTGGCTTTATAGCTCATTTTGGGGCTTAAATCCTCCTTGCGACCATGCTCCCGACAACGTTGTTGCAGAAATTACGCTCGTAAATGTTTGAATATTAGAGAGCTAAGAAAAACATGTTGTAAAACTATAAAAATATAACCATCGTTTTTTTGTAATCTTAAAAAAATAGATTAAATTAGCGACACAAATAATTAAAACTATCAACCTCATTAAATTTCTTATCATGAGCAAAACAATAACTTTCAACGAGCTTCGCAGAATCAAAGACAGCTTGCCTGACGGTAGCACCCACCGTATAGCTGATAAACTCAATGTCACAGTACAAACAGTGCGTAACTATTTCGGTGGGGTCAATTATCAATTTGGACGAAACGCGGCTATGCATATAGAGCCGGGACCTGATGGTGGTATTGTTGTGCTTGACGATACTACCATTTATGATATGGCTGTTCAAATCCTCGAAGAACAAAACAAGAAATAATAATCAATCGGTATTGAGTTCGAGGTGAAGACCTATATCTTCACCTCGATTTTTGCGATTCCGCTCATGCCTCCCTGATAGTTTTAATATATCTCTCCTCGAGCTGTAGCTCCTCTCACTTTTCTGATGCAAATATGGAAAAAGTTTTCATAACTCTGGCTATACACACCTACGACTATGCCGTGGGGCTTCGTCGTGTCTTGGAGAAAAACGGCATCGCCACCGAGCTCGAGAATGTCAATATCGACAACCCAAAGCTCGCCTCCGGCGTGAGGGTGCGAATTGCACAAGACGACCTCCCTTTGGCCCTTCGGCTGGTGGAAAATCCCGAGCTCTTTTCGCCCTCTCTTCCCTCCGGTAAGCGTGCCTCTAAAAAGCCCAAGGTGCTTGTGCCCGTCGACTTTTCCGACTATAGCTTCACCGCTGCTAAAGTGGCCTTCGCTTACGCCGACTTGCTCGACTTGCAGCCGGTGTTGCTCCATGTCTATGCCACCCCATACTTCGATGGTAACCTCGGTAATACCGACACTTTCACCCTCGAAAGGTCGGATATCCAGGTGAGAAAAGACCTCAAGGCTTCTGCCAATATCGAGATGAACCACTTCATTAAGCGCATCAAGCAGGCTGTGGCCGATGGCGATATCCCCGATTTGCATTTTGCTCATGAAATATTTGAGGGTGTGCCTGAAGAGGCTATTCTCAACTATGCCAACAGCAACCTGCCGGCGCTCATTGTGATGGGCACTCGCGGTAGCCATAAGAAGGCGCAAGACATGGTGGGCAGTGTCACCGCCGAGGTGCTCGACTCGTCGGCATTCCCAATATTCACCGTGCCCGAAAAGTTTGAATTCTCTTCGCTGGAGCATTTCGACAACGTGGCCTTTTTCTGCAATATTGACCAACACGACCTCCTTGCCATGGATTCGTTCATCCGTATCAACAACGCTAAGCCAATGAATATCACCATCATACCGGTCAACGACCGGGTCGGCTCAAAGCTCAAAGGTAGGGTAGAGGCCCTCTACAATTATTTTACCTCCCATTATCCGGCGCAGCAATTCTCTGTTGCCGACCTCGGGCAGAATGATCTCAAAAACACAATTCAACAATTAATAGAATCGGGCCACGTAAAGATGCTTGTGATCCCCAACAAAAAGAAAAACATCTTTGCGCGCCTCTTCAACCCCAGCATCGCCCACAAAATTTTGTTTGAACGCGACATACCTATGCTCGCCCTTCCTGTTTAGATTTAAGTATGGTTTACCCCAATAATTTTGAAGATAAAACCGGGTTTGCTACCCTTCGTGCCCTCACAGCCGATAATTGTATTAGCAATCTCGGTAGAACTTGGTGTGCCGAGATGGCATTCTCTTCCGACTTTGACACTGTGAAGCAACGCCTGCTACGAGTAAATGAGATGCTTTCCATTATTCGTTCTGGCAAAGACTTGCCAATCAATCATATACACGATGTCACTCCCAAGCTCAATCAGCTCAAAGCCGAAGGCAGCTACATCGACTCCGCTTCTCTCTTTAAAATTCGCAATTCCTTGGAGACCATCTCCCGCTTGCGCGACTTCTTTACCGCCACCGGTGAGTCGACCGATAAATACATATATCCCTCTCTTGCTGAGGCTTTTATGCCCATGGAGCGATTCCCGGAAGTGGTTCGCCAAATTGACGATGCTGTGAACCGCCATGGCGAAATCAAAGATTCGGCGTCGCCTCAGCTTGCGGAGATACGCCGCTCCATGTTTGCTGTCAACAATTCCATGTCGGGAATCATGCGTCGCGTCATTGAGCGCGGGGTAGGGGAGGGCTACATCGACAAGGAGACTACCCCCTCCATCCGCGACGGTAGACTTGTGGTGCCGGTTCCGGCCATGATGAAACGTCGCCTCTCGGGCATTGTCCACGACGAGAGCGCCACCGGCAAAACGGTTTTCATCGAGCCGGCTGAGGTTGTGGAAGCCAACAACCGCCTTCGCGAGCTTAAGAATGAAGAGCACCGCGAGATTGTGCGCATCCTGGTGGCAATAGCTGCCGCCATACGCCCCTTTATCCCCCAAATGCTCAATTCTTACTCGCTGCTCGGCCTGTTTGATTTTATCCGTGCCAAGGCTTTGATAGCCAATCAGTTTGATGGCCAGATGCCTATCTTGGAGCGTAACCCGGACATCGACTTCTACAACGCAGTTCACCCCATCCTCAAATTGTCGCTTGAGGCGCAGGGCCGCGAGGTGGTGCCTCTTAACATACGCCTTAACGCCGAAAATAGAATCTTGGTTATCTCCGGTCCTAATGCCGGCGGCAAGTCGGTGACTCTCAAGACGGTAGGTATAGTGCAATATATGCTGCAATGCGGCTACCTTCCCACAGCCTATTCCAATTCTCACTTCTCGGTGTTTAAAAACCTGCTTATCGATATCGGCGATGAGCAATCTATTGAAAATGACCTTTCTACCTATAGCTCTCACCTCAAAAACATGAAGGTCTTCCTAGGGGCCGCTTCAAAGTCTACCCTCATCCTTATTGATGAGATGGGCTCCGGCACAGAGCCCCAGATTGGTGGCGCGCTCGCTCAAAGCATCCTCGACGAGCTCAACCGTCGCAAAGTGATGGGCATTGTCACCACTCACTATCAGAATCTTAAGACGTTTGCCGAGTCCACTCCGGGCCTAATCAACGGCGCGATGCTCTACAATAGGCAGAAGATGCAACCGCTTTTCCAACTCTCCATAGGTAGTCCGGGCAGCTCTTTCGCCCTCGATATCGCTCACACTGTGGGCCTCCCGCTCTCAATTATCAATGAGGCTAAAGCCATTGTTGGTACCGACTATGTGGATGTCGACAAATTCATGCAAGATATTGCTCGCGACCGTCGATATTGGGGCAATAAACGCCTGTCGGTCAAGGAGAAAGAAAATAAACTCGACTCGCTGCTCACTCTCTATGAAGACAAACTCTCAGAGCTCCGCACCCGTAAGGCCGAAATCCTCAAAGAGGCTCGCAAGGAGGCTAAGGAGATTCTCGACAACAGTAACTCGGCTCTGGAAAATACTATCCTGGAAATCAGAAAGTCGCAGGCCGAGAAGGAACGCACCAAGGAGCTCCGCCGCCAACTTAACGACTATAAACAGAAGGTGGCCGACCAGGCATCCGACTCCGAGATAGCCGGTATAGCCCCGATTAAGCACAAGAGCCGCCGAGCTGCCAAGCAGAAATCGTCGCCGGCCGACTCTGCTGCGGCTGCCGCTACACCGCTCGGTCCGGGCGATTATGTGAAAATGAAGCAGGGCAACAGTGTGGGCAAAATCATCTCTGTCGATGCCAAGAAAGCCGAAGTGGCCTTCGGTGCCCTCCGCACTATTGTTGCCCTCGACAAGTTGCAGAAGACTTCCGCCCCGAAGCCCGGCATCGCATCCGAAACACAGTCGATTGCCGCCTCTACTTCTGCTGCCAGCCGCAACCGACAACTAAATTTCTCGCAAGAGATTGATGTCAGGGGCATGCGTGTCGACGAAGCTCTGCAAGCCGTGACATATTTCATCGACGACGCTGTGCAATTCTCGGCCTCGCAGGTAAGAATCCTTCATGGCACCGGCACCGGAGCTCTGCGACAAGCCATACGCCAAATGCTCCAAGCCCTCAACACCGTAGAGTCGTTTCGCGATGAAGATGTGCGCTTTGGCGGTGCCGGAATCACTGTTGTAACACTCAATTAATTAACCGTACACCTCAACGCATGAAGCCGACAATTGGGTTCCTGAAAGAAAAATTTCGCCAATTCAACCATCAATATTTCGCCGATAAACTCCCACCTATCAACTTGCAGATCAACCACTCAAAGTCTCGGATAGGCCTGTTTCGTTCCAAACGCTATTATAAGCCCCGCGGCGTTTTTGAGGATCGCGATTTCTTAATCGCAATCACCGACAGATACGACCTCCCCATAGAGGTGCTCGAGGATACTTTAATCCACGAGATGATACACTATTACATCAGATATTTCAACTATCAAGACACCTCTGCCCACGGCGAACTCTTCTGCCGATATATGAATAAAATCAACGAAGTGTCGGGTCGCCACATTTCAGTATCGGTCGAAGTCCCTGAAGGCTCGCTCACGCCCGACAATAGTTTCAGGACACACTATTTTTGTGTCACCTACTGGGACGACATCGACGGCCCCTGTGTCACAGTAGCCGCCTCCACCGCGATATTCCGGCTGAACAATGCCTTCCTCTCAAGCCCCCATCTCAAATCAATAGAGTGGTACATGACCCTCGACCCCTATTTCAACAAATACCCCACCGTGCGCACCCCCAAATA
This sequence comes from uncultured Sangeribacter sp., assembly GCA_964448425.1. GTDB lineage: Bacteria > Bacteroidota > Bacteroidia > Bacteroidales > Muribaculaceae > Lepagella. The sequence continues at coordinate 4,367 of CAYVAK010000001.1, read as the reverse complement.
CTACCCCGTAGGCGACCCCAATTTCTCCGACCTTCTTCGCTACGCCTTCCCCTGTACCATCGCCGGCCGCACCTTAAAAGTCCTCGACAACCCAAACATCTAAGTCGGATAGATTACATCCTCCACTCGCTACCGGCCTTGTAGCTGCCCGTGCCATATCCCCAATCAGTCGCACCGTTTTAACCCTTTCTCCGTAGTGAGAGTGCGTGAGTCAAATCCTCAAATAAGATGCGACACTGCCTCCTCCACATTATCTCTTTATATGTGAACGTGTATGAAATGAGCCGCGCTTTGGGCGCTCGTCCTTGTGGGTATATAAAAATAAAAGCAACGCTCTTTGCGCTGCTGTTCTCAGAATCATTATTGGCACACACTTGCGCTGTGTGCAGTTAACTAACTAATTTCCCAATCTTAATACTCTTTAGTTGGGTTTACAGGGGCTTTAATCAAGCACTGTGTGCTCTATAAAGCGCTGTACAAATAATTTCATAAATCTAAACATCATTCTAAAATTTAATTATACAATCACTCTCTGCTTGGCAGAGCTATTTTAACTATTGCCCTCGTTGGGGCTGTTACCAAATCACGGTGCAAAGTTACAACTATTTTTACGATTATCAAATTTTTTCACGCTTTTATGCTCCCATATTTACACTCCGGGTCGTTGCTTCTGTCTGTAAATGTCATATAATCAGAGATGTGTGGCTAATAAAGAAATCTTTCTTTAATTGCTTTATGCCATACTCATTCACCCTTAATTTCGTCGCTTTTGGTCGGTTTGACGGGCTGAAATTCCGATTTTCCCTTCAAAATCGTTCCTATTTCGGGCCAAATTTCCCCAAAAATCAGCCTCAATTTCCCATTTGGTGTTTCTCGAAAAAATATCTACCTTTGTAGGCAATTTTCGCGCCGGCTCATGTCATCCCTCTTCCTTCTGTCGGCGATTGGTGATTGTTGCACCGCTAACTAATTTAATCTATTGATTTTTATTATTTTATGAAATCAAAGTATTTGGGCATATGGTCCTTGCTTGCGATAGCGCTCGTTATAGTCTGTGCCATATCTTTTGCCGACGACATTTATATCTTTGGCTTCAAACTTAAAAAAGCGCCTATTGCCTCAGCCCTCACAAGTGAATATCTCACTCAAGAAGAGAAGCAGAAAGAGCAGCAGGAGGCAAAAATCCTTCTGGAAGAGCAAGCCAAACCCCAAGAAAATCCTGTAGACTCTACCCCCCAAAGCATCTTAATATTCGGCGACTCTATGACTCAAAACCTTGCGCTCAGGCTATCGGCCTATGCCAAGCAAAACGGTCATCAAGTGCATAGTATCAACTGGGATAGTTCAGGCACTCGCATATGGGCCCAAACCGATACCCTCTACCGATATATACGTGAGTTTAAGCCCTCGTTCATCTTTGTGGCGCTGGGTAGCAACGAGCTCTACATTCGTAATCTCGACAAATATAAAGAATATGTGGAGACTATCCTCAAAAAAATAGGCGACATACCTTACGTTTGGATTGGCCCACCCAACTGGAAACCTGATGAGGGTATCAACGATATGCTCCAGGCTACCACCGCCCCGGGCACCTATTTCCGCTCGGAAGGTATCAAGCTCGACAGAAAGAAAGACCAGATTCACCCAACTCGCGATGCCGCTGCCATATGGTTCGACAGCATTGCCCGCTGGATGCCCCATTCTGCTCACCCCATAAAGCTCGACTTCCCTGCCGACTCCATCCACGCCAAGCTCTCCGACACAAATATCATTTACCTCAAAGCAAAACATTGACCCTCCTAACTCCACACTCACCTCGAGTGTGACCTACTTATATATGGAAATCTTCGACACCATTTCTACCGCTCTCTCCAACATAGGCAAAATGCTCCTCTTCGACCCCGGAGCACCTATGCTTTTCTCCAGCGGTCTTTTCTGGCTCATATTCCTGGTATTCCTGCCCATCTATGCCATCCTCAAAAAGCATCGTTGGCAGATGGTTATCTTCGTCGTAGCCTTCTCCCTATATTTCTATTATAAATCAAGCGGATTCTTCTTCTTGATGCTAATCGGCACCTCGCTGCTCGATTGGCTCATTTCCCACAGAATCGCCGCCACCGCCTCCAAGAAAGGCAAATTCGCATGGATGTGGCTATCCATAGTAATCTCCCTCTCCATTTTAGGCTATTTCAAATACGCCAACTTCTTCCTCTGGAACTGGTCGCAGATTATACAATCTAACTTCCAGCCTCTCGACATAATTCTCCCCGTAGGAATCTCATTCTACACCTTTCAGTCTATCAGCTATGTGGTCGACGTCTACAAACAACGCCTTGCCCCCACTCGCCGTTGGATTGACTATCTCTTCTTTCTCTCTTTCTTCCCCGCCCTTGTGGCCGGCCCCATTGTGCGTGCCGACTATTTCCTGCCGCAGCTCTACAAAAATCGCCCCGCCACCGGTGTGCAAATCTATAGCGGACTGTGGCTCATAATTATCGGCGTGGTGAAAAAAGCTATTATAGCCGACTATATCGCCCAATTCAATGATATGATCTTCAACAACCCCGGAGCCTTCGACGGTGTCCAAACCCTCATGGGGGTCCTGGGCTACACCATGCAAATATATTGCGACTTCTCCGGCTACAGCGACATGGCCATCGGCCTCGCTCTGGTGATGGGTTTCCGACTCGGCATTAACTTCAACTCCCCTTACCAGTCGCAAAACCTTACCGAATTTTGGCGCCGTTGGCACATATCCCTCTCTTCCTGGCTCCGCGACTACTTATATATCCCCCTCGGTGGCAACCGCAAAGGCACATTCCGCACATATCTCAACAACTTCCTCACCATGCTCATAGGTGGCCTTTGGCATGGCGCCAACTGGAAATTCGTGTTCTGGGGAGCAATGCATGGCGCCGGACTCGCTGTCCACAAAGCCTCCAAGCCGCTCCTCAAGCATATACCCTCCAACATATTTACCAACTTCCTCTTCTGGCTCATCACATTCATTTTCGTAGCCCTCCTCTGGGTGTTCTTCCGCGCAGCCTCATTTGCCGATGCCATCACTATCATCCAAAGCATATTCCAAGACTTTCACTTCCAATACTTCTCGCAATTCTTTGAAGTGCGCATGGAGTGGTGCATCATGATGGCTATCCTTTTCATATGCCATTTCCTTCCCTCCTCATTCATCAACAAAGCCAGAATCCAATTTATCAAATCCCCCTGGATTCTTAAACTCATAATATTCCTCGTGGTGGTGCAACTCGTAATCACATACATGTCGGCCGAAATTGCACCATTCATCTACTTCCAATTCTGACCCTCCCCGGCGGCCACTATAAGTCGCCCCATTATTATAAGAATACTTGAAGGGCGAACAAACTGCCCGCCTAACTTGTATTTGTTTTTGCTCACCCTCTCCTCAACCACATCCACAACTGAATAAACTCATGAATAGCCCGCCATCCGTTCCGGGCATTTATTAACACTCATATATATCGCCATGAAGAAATTAGTATTTTCTACCGGCGCCGGTGTTAGCGCCGAAAGCGGCATCTCAACATTCCGCGACGCCGGCGGCCTATGGGAACAATATCCGGTAATGCAGGTAGCCTCTGCCGAAGGATTCCGTGCCGACCCCGATCTCATCCACCGCTTCTACAACGAACGCCGCCATGCACTCCTTACAGCGCAGCCTAACCTCGCCCACCAACTCATCGCATCCCTCCAAGACCGATACGATGTCCAAGTCATTACTCAAAACGTCGACGACCTTCACGAACGTGCCGGAAGCAAAAACGTGCTCCACCTCCACGGCGAGTTGATGAAAATACGCTCTGTAAGCAATCCCGACTACATCGAGACGCTCACACCCCCAAATATCGACACCACCCCCGAAACAAAAGGGCAGAATGGCGACTTCATGCGCCCCCACATCGTATTCTTCAACGAAGCTGTGCCAAATTTCACACCCGCAATGCAGCTCTCCTCACAAGCCGACATATTCGTGGTCATCGGCACAAGCCTCGTGGTCTATCCCGCTGCATCCCTAATTAACTGCGTCCCCTCCGACATTCCCATATATTATATAGACCCCAATCCCGCCAAAATATCACTCCCCAATCTCACAATCATAAAAGAAAAAGCCACCGTGGGCATGCAAAAGCTCATAGACATGCTCTGATTTCCCGATTGTGCCCTCCAAATAGCCCGAAAAAAAGTTGGTTTGGTAAAGGTGTAGGTTTCAGGGTGTTGCGAGGGGGTGAGAAAAAATAATGAAAAAAAGTTGCGAGAAAATTTGGTGGAATGGGAAAAAGGCTATAACTTTGCACTCGCAAAACGGAAATGAGCGCAACGCTCACAGG